>NZ_JACDWW010000073.1:0-205413 GCF_016464145.1 Marinobacter sp. bablab_jr008 | reverse complement strand
CGAGTCACTGTCCTGATATTTCGTGTCCGAAATACCTCGGCCAGCGCCCACACGAATTACTTGGTTAACTTTTTAAAGAGCGTTTGAGCTGTTGCTCAATCAAGGCCGCGTATTCTACATCGTTCCGCTGCCCTGTCAACCGTTTATTTTTCGCTGTTTTCGCTTCCGAAAACCGCCGAAAAACTATCCGGCTTACTGCCTGTTTCGAGGTGCGCATTCTACACTGAACCGCCTTCCTGTCAACCGCTTTCTGAAGTTTTTCTGAAACATTTTCTTCAGCGCTTTCAAGCAGTTATCGCTCGGGTTTCGGCTCTTTTCAGTGACCTGCCCCTCAAGCGAGATGCGCATTCTACAGACCTCAGCCGAGGAGTCAACGGCCAATCTGAAAAAATTTCAGATTGGCCAAAACGCCACGATAATCACTCGACAATGATCACCCGAGCAATCTTCTTTTTACCCGCCTGGATGACACACTCATCCCCTGCTACGAACATGCGCTGCCCCTCAAACTGCTGGCCATCCACATAAACCGCTCCACGCCCAAGTACGTCACGCGCCGCAGCGCCGTTCTTTACCAGACCGGCAAGACGCAGAACCGCAGGCATTGGAATCTCGCCCTGACCTTCCAGCGAAACCTCCACGACCGGCACGTTGTCCGGAATCGCACCGAGAGCAACCCGATTACCCGCCGATTTATGAGCCGTCTTTGCGGCCTCCTCATCATGGAAGCGGGTAATCAACTCTTCAGCGAGCACCCTCTTATAGTCCTGAGGATTTTCGCCGCCGGCAACCGCGGCCTTGAAGTGCTCGATCTCAGCCATTGGCCGGAAGCTGAGCAACTCGAAGTAGCGCCACAGCAGTTCATCTGGCATGGAAAGCAGCTTGGTATACATTTCCCCCGGGGAGTCGCTAACCCCCACATAGTTACCGAGAGACTTGGACATCTTCTGGACACCGTCCAGCCCCTCAAGGATAGGGACCGTCAGGATGGCCTGCGGTTTCTGGCCGTAATGCTTTTGCAGAATCCGGCCCATCAGAAGATTGAACTTCTGATCAGTGCCACCCAACTCAATATCAGCTTCCAGCGCCACCGAGTCGTAGCCCTGTACCAGAGGATAGAGGAATTCATGAATGGCGATTGGCTGCTCGGAACGATAGCGCTTGGTAAAGTCATCGCGCTCAAGCATACGGGCAACCGTATATTGCCCGGCCAGGCGAATCATATCCGCCGCTGTCATCTTGCTCATCCACTCGGAGTTGAAGACAACCCGGGTTTTTTCCCGATCCAGAATCTTGAACACCTGCTCTTTATAGGTAATCGCATTGTCGCGCACCTGATCTTCAGTAAGCGGAGGCCGGGTAGCACTCTTTCCTGTGGGGTCACCAATCATGCCGGTAAAGTCACCAATCAGGAAAATAACTTCGTGCCCAAGGTCCTGAAACTGGCGCAGCTTGTTTATAAGCACTGTGTGGCCGAGGTGTAAGTCTGGCGCGGTTGGGTCGAAGCCGGCCTTCACTCGCAGCGGCCGACCTTCTTTAAGCTTTTCAACCAGGTCTTCCTCTGGAATCAGCTCATCAATACCTCGTTTGATAATCGCCAGCGCTTCATCTATTGATGCCATGAACCCCTCATCCCGTCTGTGACAATAAAGCGGGAGCCGGTTACAGAGGTCTACAAAAGAAATCTGTGAGTTACCGGCACCCTTGGTACAGTAGAAATGCTCAGAAAACGACCAATCAGAGCATGAAAAGCCCGGGATTATAGCAGCGGCGGCGCAGTTTGTACGACCAGCACAGCCGCTCGACTGTAATGTTGGACACTGTCGCAATTCTGTTATATGCGGTACTCTGTTGGTCTATACTTGACCTGGCGCTTTAATAAGCCGGTACAAATTACTGGATTACCGATTAAAACGGGTGAGCCACGTGCTGAAAACATTCCCCAAAACACACATTACCCTGGCGGCAGCCGCCACGGTGATCGTCTCTGCTGCTGTCCTGATGAGCCCAAGCGCAGACGTTGAAGCCAAGCGGATGAGCTACACCGTCGACCTGGAACAGGGCCTGATTTCCGGGGCATCCTCACAGGAAGCCAACACCCAGGCCGCCGCTCCGGAGGCTGAGACAACAAGCGAAACAACTGAAAGCCAGAGCCAACCAATGGCAGCTCAGGCAGACGTTGCACCCGAGCCTGATATTCAGTGGCAGGAATTCACCATTAAATCTGGCGATACACTCTCCACGTTGTTCCGGAAAGCCGGATTTAACGACGGCCTGATGCTTTCGGTGATTCACGGTGACGGCGAGGCCGACAAGCTCCAACGCCTTTATGCCGGCGAGGATATCCGGTTCGGCGTGAACTCCGAGGGCGAACTGGTTGCGATTGAACTCCAACGCTCTTTGTTGGAGTCCCTCAAAATCGCGCGCACGGAAGATGGCTTTCTTGGTGAGACCGTCGTTCGCGAACCTGAAGCCAGACCGGCATTTGCCGCAGGCGTTATCGACGGATCTTTATACCTCTCAGCCAGAGACGCTGGCCTGAATGATCGCCTGACGATGGAACTGGCCGGCATTTTCGGCTGGGACATCGACTTTGTATACGATGTCAGAAAAGGCGACAGCTTCGAAGTGGTTTACGAAGAGCTTTATATTGATGGCGAAAAGTTTGATACCGGCCGGATTCTCTCCGCCCGCTTTATCAACCGGGGAGAAGATAACCTTGCCCTGCTGTATACCGATGCGAACGGAGAAAGTGACTACTATTCACCCGACGGCAAGAGCATGCGCAAGGCCTTCCTGAGAGTGCCCATCAACGCCCGCGTTTCCTCGCCTTTTAACCTGCAACGTCGCCACCCGGTTCTCGATGTGGTTCGCCCACACGAAGGTACCGACTATGCCGCACCTCCGGGGACCCCAATCAAGGCAGCCGGTAGTGGCCGGGTGAAATTCGCTGGCTGGAAAGGCGGCTACGGCCGGACGGTGGTACTGCAGCATGGCGACAATATCACAACGCTTTACGCACATATGAGCCGACTGGGCAAAGGCATCAAGAACGGTACCCGGGTCAAGCAGGGCGAAACCATTGGCTACGTCGGCTCATCCGGCATGGTGACTGGACCCCACCTGCATTACGAATTCCGGATCAACGGTGCGCCGAGAAACTCAAGAACGGTAAAACTCCCCGACGCCAAGCCGGTGCCAGACAGCGAGATGGCAAGGTTCCAGAAGTTCACCGAGCAGCGCCTGGCACAGTTCAACGTGTTCCGCGAAAGCAATCAGCAGCTGGCTCTGGCCTCGGATAACTGAGCATGGACTACTGGCTAGGCCTGATGTCTGGCACCAGCATGGACGCAGTTGATGCGGTGCTGGTGTCTTTCGACACGAACAGCCTGGCCGTCCACGAAACCGTCTCTCTACCCTATGCCGACGCGCTGCGCCAGCGGTTACTGCTGGCAACACGTAACCAAGCTGACCCGGATGAGCTGGGCGAACTGGATACCCTGGTTGGCCAGCATTTTGCGGAAGCCGGTGCCCAACTGATTAAACAGTCGGGAATTAACCCAAAACAGATACGGGCCGCCGGCAGCCATGGCCAGACCATTCGCCACCAACCAGCCGGCAATGCGCCCTTTTCCCTTCAGATCGGCAATGCCGCGTGGCTATCCGAACGCCTGGGGATCAGTACAGTTGCCGATTTCCGCAGCCGGGATATTGCCTCCGGCGGACAGGGCGCCCCCCTGGTACCCGCTTTTCATCGCTGGCTCTTTGCCTCACCCACTCAGGATAGATGCATTCTGAATCTCGGTGGCATTGCCAATATCACCTGGCTGCCGGCCGGATCGAGAAAGCCGGTCGTCGGCTTCGATACCGGCCCGGCCAATGCCCTGCTGGACGCCTGGTGCCTGGACCAGACCGGGCGGCATTTTGATGAAGACGGCCACATGGCCGGTGAGGGCGCGACCCATTCCGAACTGCTTGCCAGCATGCTGTCAGACGCCTACTTCAGCAAACCAGCTCCGAAAAGTACGGGCAAAGAGCGTTTCAACATCGACTGGGTGCGCACACATCTTCAGCGTTTCGACGAGATACCCGCCGAGGACGTGCAGAGAACCCTGCTGCAACTGACCGTGACCACCATTCTCCAGCAGTTACCACAGGAAAATGCGGACATGGCCGTGTATGCCTGTGGTGGTGGCACCTTCAATCGATTACTGATGAGAGAGCTCAAGGTAGGCCTTGGGTCCGCCGCACTGCACACCACGGCGGACCTTGGTCTTGACCCTCAATGGGTAGAGCCGGTGGCGTTCGCCTGGCTGGCCCGACAAACCATCCTTCAGTTACCGGGCAACGTGCCCGAAGTCACCGGCGCTTCGGGCGAGAGAATACTGGGCGCAATTTATCCGCCCTGATTCAGATGGAAAATGAGCTGCCGCAACCGCAGGTCGAACTCGCATTGGGGTTCTGAACGACAAACTGTGAACCCTGCAGCCCTTCCTGATAGTCGATAGTCGCGCCCACCAGATACTGATAGCTCATCGAATCCACCAGCAGCTTGACCCCATCCCGCTCTATGACGGTGTCATCTTCTTCCTGACTTTCATCAAACGAGAAGCCGTACTGGAAACCGGAGCAGCCGCCGCCTGTGACAAAGACACGCAACTTGAGATCGGGATTTTCCTCCTCCTCGATCAACTCACGCACCTTTGCGACTGCGTTGTCGGTGAAAAACAACGGCGCGGCCATTTGTTGCTGAACTACACTCAAAGTCTGCCTCCGGCATGATATTGCTGTCAGGAAATTATGGTATTCCTGACTAAAACAATCAACTATTCGGACTTGTCCTCATCTTCACCTGCGATTGAACTATCTGGCTGCTTTTGCTCATGCGTCAGCAAACCACTGGTTTCATCCTTGCGCACCAGGTTGCCGTTGACCGAGGCGCCCATGGCCATCTCAATCAACTGGTAATAGACATTGCCGGTAACAACCGCTTTCTCTGCCAGCTCGAGGTGGGCAGAGGCATGCACGTCACCCTTTACCTTGCCATTGATGATGATGTGGGGAGCCACGACGTCGCCAACGATTTCCCCCACCTCTGACAAACGCACCACCGCATCGGAGCCTTCTTCGGCCACAACCCGGCCCTTGATGGTGCCATCCACGTGAAGACCACCGGAGAAATGAACGTCGCCCTCAACGGTGGTCTTGCCGGAAATCAGGGTGTCAAAATGGCCGGGGGAACGGCGGGGTTTCTGCTTTTTCTTGCCAAGCATCTCAGTTCTCCGTTAAATCTTTCCAATCAAAGGTTCGTTCAGCCTGGGATGCCTTGCGGCCCTCCGCCTGGGCAACGACCTGAATCTCATAGGGCTCAAAGCTCTCAGGCAGGCGCAGGCTGCCCTCCACATCCTGGAAGTAGCGGAACCGGAATTTCACGCCCAGATCATCAATCTCATCCGACAGATCTCTCAGCGCAATCACCTCTTTCTCGCCATCCAGACGACCGATGACATTTACGGCCACCAGACCCGAAATATAGCTCTTGTTGTTGCCAACCTGAGTCAGCACCATTTTGAAATCGAAAACACCAGACTCCCTGGCCGGGCTCAGCGTAAAACTGTCTACCTGCAGGCCCTTGCTGGTTTCCGAGGGCGCCATGATATTGCGGTAGAAGGTAAGATCCGCCTCCAGCTCCAGGATGCGGGTTTCCAGGCCGACAATCGTGTTTCGTGCCTCCCGCAGTGCCTGTTCATCGATCGCGCGCCCACGTTCGAGATTCACCAACCCCTGACGTGCCTCCCGGTATTGCTCCTGAAGGTTTTCTACCTCCTCCACCAGCTGCTCGGCAGACGCCTCCGCCGAGCTGAAACGGAAGCCTCCCTGGGCAAGCCCAGCGGCATATCCTGCCACGGCGGCGATGACGGTAAATGCCAGCAGAATCAGGCTGCGACGTAACCGGTAACCTGGCCGGTGGCGGATAACAACGTATTCATCCGCCTGTTTTCGAGGATCACTCACGGCCCGACCTCACGGCAGCAGAGCCGGAGCGTTCAGGCCCTTGGTTTCATCCAGGCCGAACATGATATTCATATTCTGAACCGCCTGGCCGGCGGCGCCTTTTACCAGGTTGTCGATCACCGATGAAACGATCACGATATTGCTGTCTTCCTGACGGTGTAATGCCATCCGGCAATGATTGGCACCACGAACACTGCGGGTCTCCGGATGACTTCCGAACGGCATGACATCGACGAACGGCTCATCTTTGTAACGCGCCTCATACAGTGCCTGAAGGCGATCAAAATCCTGAGGGTTATCGAGCTCGGCATACAGCGTGGCTTCAATACCGCGAATCATCGGTATCAGGTGCGGCACAAAGGTAACACCAACGCCTTTCCCTGCAGCGGCCATGAGGCCCTGGCGAATCTCCGGCAAATGCCGATGCCCGGAAGCGCCGTAGGCCTTGAAACTCTCGCCTATCTCACCGTGAAGCATGCCAATCTTGCCCTGCCGGCCGGCACCGCTGGCACCAGACTTGGCATCGGCTATCAGCCTTGCGGGATTGACCAGGCCCTGTTCCAGCAACGGCAGGAATCCCAGCTGCACGGCTGTCGGATAACACCCTGGATTCGCCACCAGCTGAGCGTCACGAATGGCCTCGCGTGCCACCTCAGGCAAGCCGTAAACCGCTTTTTCAGCCCAGTCGGCACTCTCGTGGGGCATGCCATACCAGTTTGCCCAAATATCAAGATCCTTCAGGCGGAAATCCGCCGACAGGTCGACTACGCGAACACCTGAGGCCATCAATTCCGGAACCATGCGCATGGCAACGCCGTGCGGCGTGGCAAAAAACACCAGATCACAGCTCGCCAGCACCGATGCGTCGGGCTCGGAGAATTCAAGGTCATAATGGCCTCGCAGGTTGGGATACATATCGGCCACGGGCATCCCCGCTTCCGATCGCGAGGTGATGCAGATAACCTCTGCTTCCGGGTGGGTAGCCAGAATTCTCAGCAGCTCTACACCCGTGTATCCGGTTCCGCCGACGATGCCTACTTTAATCACTCTTATCTCCAACGTGGTCTGGACAGAATTGGGAAGTCAGGGCACGTAGTCTAACATGATAAACCAAGGACTTATTGCAGCCTGCGGGCCCGCCGTTACAATGTTGTCAGAAATCTGCTGATGATCCCGACACTCCAACCGGAACACCCCGCCAATGCGTAGCATCAGGCAACAGATTACCGAGAATCTGATCCCCGTATTCCGGCGGAAGCTCTCCGGCGTTGATGCCTTACCGCAATTGGCGGTTCTTGGCCTGCTGTCCGGCATTGTGACCGGCGGCGTGATCCTGCTTTTCCGCCTCGCTATTGAATGGCCACTGGAGCATTTCCTGCCGGGCCAGGGCTCAGAGAGTTTCGAAGAGCTGGATCTGCTCACCCGAGGTCTTCTGCCACTGGCCGGGGCTCTGGGGCTGGGGCTGCTGTTGCACAAACTCGCCCTGCACGATCGCAAAGTCGGCATCGTTCATATCATGGAGCGGCTGAACTACCATCAGGGCTACATCTCCTTCCGCAGCGCCATGGTTCAGTTTGTTTCCGGCGTTACCACGGTCATTACCGGGCAATCCGCCGGCCGGGAGGGACCTGCCGTACATCTGGGCGCGGCCTTCTCCAGCCTGCTCGGGCAATGGATGCGGCTGCCCAACAACAGCATTCGTACGCTGGTCGCCTGCGGTTGTGCCGCTGCCATTTCCGCCTCCTTCAACACTCCCATCTCCGGCGTGATTTTCGCCATGGAAGTGGTGATGATGGAATACACCATTGCCGGCTTCACTCCGATCATCCTGGCCGCGGTCAGCGCTGCCATCGTCACCCAGGCGGTTTATGGCACCGAACCGGCGTTCAGTGTCCCGGCTCTGACCATGAATTCACTGCTGGAGATCCCCTGGATTCTCGCCATTGCCGTTATTATCGGCATCGCAGCGGCCGGATTTATCCAACTGGTAGACAGTATGGGCCGTTACCATCACCGCCCGGTGTTGCTACGAATTGCCGTGGCCGGCCTGTTGATGGTGCCCTTCGCCCTGGTCATCCCGGAAACCATGGGCATCGGCTACGATACGGTGAGCGAAACCATTCACGGTGAACTCGGATTCTGGTTACTGATCGGCGCGGGCAGCGCCAAACTGATCATCACCGGATTGTCCATTGGACTGGGTATGCCCAGCGGTGTTATCGGCCCCACCATCTTCATGGGCGCCACCCTGGGCGGCGCCATGGGCCTGATCGGCGCCCAGATGTTCCCGGACATTGCCTCATCGGTGGGGTTTTACGCCATGCTGGGTATGGGGGCGATGATGGGCGCCGTGCTGCAGGCGCCACTGGCGGCTTTGATGGCGCTGATGGAGCTCACCCGGAACCCGAACATCATACTGCCAGGCATGCTGATGATTACTACCGCCAGCCTGGTGACCAGCGAAGCCTTCGGAAAGAAATCCCTGTTCCTGACCATCCTCAAGAGCCAGGGCCTGAGCTACCAGAACTCCCCCGTTATCCAGGCACTGAGGCGGGTTTCGGTTGGCGCCATCATGGAACGGAATATTCTTCGAACCGAACGCGCGCTCACGCTGGAGGAAGCCAAGAAAGCCCTGAAATCGGAACCGAAGTGGCTTCTGGTGGAAGGCAGCAACGGCCCCACCGCCCTGCTGCCGGCGGTCGATCTGGCCCGCTTTCTTGAGGACACTGAGAAACAGGCCTCCGAGGAAGGCACCGAATTACCGGAATCCATTGATTTGATGGAAATCCCCGCCAACCGGCGGGATGTGGCACCGGTTCAGTACCAGGCAACGCTGGAAGAAGCCCTGCAACAATTCGATAGCACCCAGGCTGAGGCACTGTACGTACAACGCCATGTGGCCCCCATGATTCAACGGGTTTATGGTGTTGTGCTGCAAACGGATATCGAAAGCTACTACCAATATCGACGGAGTTAACGAATGCTTTGGGTGAAAGCCTTCCACATTATTTCCCTGGTGTGCTGGTTCGCCGGCATTTTCTATCTGCCCAGACTGTTCGTGTATCATGCCGCCTGCGAGGATGAACCAGGCAAGGAGCGGTTCAAGGTGATGGAACGCAAGCTTTACCGTGGCATCACTACGCCTTCCATGGTCGCCACAGTTGTCTTTGGTGTCTGGCTGCTCAGCTACAACTGGTCCGGGTATTTCAGCCAGGGTTGGCTGCATGCCAAGCTGACGCTGGTGGTTTTGCTGATCATCTACCACTTCTACTGTGGTCACCTTGTCAAAGTGTTCCGGGATGATCAGAACACCCGTAGCCACGTGTTCTACCGCTGGTTTAATGAGCTGCCGGTGTTTGTCCTGCTCGCTGTCGTGATTCTTGCTGTTGTTAAACCATTCTGAGGAGATCGGCCATCAAAAGCTTCACCCGCCCCCACGTACTGGTGCTCTCCGGGCTGGATCCGTCTGGTGGCGCCGGCATACAGGCAGACATACAGGCCATCACATCCATCGGCGCCCATCCGCTGCCCGTGCTCACCTGCCTGACTGTACAGGACACCCGCAACGTATATGGTGCCGAGCCCGTCAGCCCGGACCTGATCAAACAGCAACTGGAGTGCCTTGCCCAGGATACGCCCATTCACGCCATCAAAACCGGGGCGCTCGGAAATGCCGAAGTGGTGGAGGTACTGGTGGAGTTTGTACAGAAGCATTCGGGCGTGCCTTTGATTGTCGACCCGGTGATCAAGGCGGCTGGCGGTGGCGATCTGGCCGATGATGCGCTTGTAGCGGCCATGAAAGACAAGCTGTTTGCCAGGGCCGAAATGATTACGCCGAACGGCGTTGAACTGGCTCAGCTCGGCGGCAGCGACAATCCGGCAGAGGCCGCCCGCAACCTTTTGCAGACCGGCTGCGAATCCGTGCTTGCCACCGGCGGCCACGGCTCCGGCATCCACATCATCAACACATTGTATAACCACGCCCCGGAGCCCATGGAATGGGAGGTGGAAAGGGTTGGTGCCAATGAATATCACGGCACCGGCTGCACGCTGGCAGCGGCCATTGCCGCCGGCCGGGCCATGGGCCTGTCACCGAGGGCCGCGATTTCCCAGGCGCAGAATTACGTGCATCGGGCGCTGCTGCATGCCCTGACAGTTGGCCAGGGTCAGAAAGTTCCCGACCGGGGTATTCTGTGGGAACGGTAAGGTCTCAGATCAGACCCGGACTGTACGCCATCACCGATAACCGGCTAACCCCTGCCGACACCCTGATTGTCTCGGTAGAGGCAGCCCTGGCCGGAGGCGCGCGGCTGGTTCAGTATCGGGACAAGGGATCGACAGCCTCTGAACGGCTGGTTCAGGCCAGGAACCTCAACAGCCTGTGCCAGGGGTTCGACGTTCCGTTACTGATTAATGACGACCCGGAACTTGCCGCCCGAGTCGGCGCCGCTGGGGTTCATCTGGGTCAGGATGATTGCTCATTGGTCGACGCCAGGCGCTTGCTCGGGGAGCATGCCATTATCGGCATCACCTGCCATCACAGCCTGAATCTGGCCCAGACAGCCGTTGACGGCGGTGCGGATTACCTGGCCTTCGGCCGCTTTTACGATTCGGCTACCAAGCCAGGTGCGCCGCCGGCCTCGCCGGACGTTTTAACCGAGGCAAAAGCCCTTGGGTTACCCATTACAGCCATAGGCGGAATCACCGGCAACAATGCGGAGCCCCTGATCCGTGCCGGGGCAGACCTGGTTGCCGTAGTGGGCGGCCTGTTCGGCGGCCAACCCTCAGACATTGAAGCCCGGGCCAAGGCATTTAACCGTCTGTTCGCCCGGCATCATCCACTTTTTTCACTTTCCGAATAACAGGAGACAACCGTGAATCATTCCGAAACCCTCTTTGAACAGGCCCAGAAATACATTCCCGGCGGCGTGAACTCCCCGGTACGGGCATTCCGTGGTGTTGGCGGTACTCCGGTCTTTTTCAAACACGCCGAGGGCGCCTATCTCTATGACGAGGATGACCGGCGGTACATCGATTTTATTGGTTCCTGGGGCCCGATGATCCTGGGCCATTCCGACCCCCGCATCAAAGCGGCGCTGCACGCACAGGTCGATCTGGGTGTGGGTTACGGGGCCCCGACCGCCATTGAAACCGAGATGGCGAAAAAGGTGTGCGAACTGGTGCCCTCCATCGAACTGGTGCGCATGGTCAACTCCGGCACCGAGGCCACCATGAGTGCCATCCGTCTGGCCCGCGGCTACACCGGCCGCGACAAGATCGTGAAATTCGAAGGTTGCTACCACGGCCACGTAGATTCCCTGCTGGTCAAAGCCGGTTCCGGCGCCCTGACCCTGGGTGTACCCAACTCACCGGGAATTCCGGCCAGCCTGGCGGAGCACACCCTGACCCTGACCTACAACGACATTGACGAGGTTCGTGAAACCTTCAGTCAGATGGGCGACCAGATTGCCGCCATTATCGTTGAGCCTGTGGCCGGCAACATGAACTGCATCCCGCCCGTGCCCGGCTTCCTGGAAGCGCTGCGGGAAGTGTGTGATGAGCACGGCACCGTGCTGATTTTCGATGAGGTAATGACCGGATTCCGGGTGTCGCTCGGCGGCGCCCAGGGGTTCTATGGGGTGAAGCCCGACCTGACGGCTCTCGGTAAGGTTATTGGCGGCGGCCTGCCCGTCGGTGCATTCGGCGGCAAACGCGAAATCATGGAGCATATCTCGCCGCTGGGCCCGGTTTATCAGGCCGGCACCCTGAGCGGTAACCCGCTGGCAATGACCGCCGGGCTGACCACGCTGAATGCCATTTCCGAGCCCGGGTTCCACGATCGCCTGACGGAAAAAACCAATCGGGTGAAGGATGGCTTCAAGGCGGCAGCGGATGAAGCCGGCATCCCACTGGCGGTTCAGTCCGCGGGTGCCATGTTCGGCTTCTTCTTTACTACCGAACCAACCATCACGCGCTTTGACCAGGTGATGGCCTGTGACGTGGAACGCTTCAAGGCATTCTTCCAGGGCATGCTGAAGGAAGGCGTTTACCTGGCGCCCTCAGCATTCGAGGCAGGCTTTACTACCGCAGCGTTGTCAGATGAGGATATTGAATTCACTCTGGCAGCTGCGCGCAAGGTCATGAAAACGTTGTGAGGCACCATTGCCCCCGGGTATCGATCCGGGGGCGAACCTCCGCTGGGCTAGAATACGCCCTCAAGGGAGAGCAACAGCGTATGCCGACGATAATCGTATTCGTTGAGCTCACTCTGCTGATGACGGAAAAACCATTGCGGCCTTAATAACCAGCGCGCAGTGAGATCATACTCAGCCATCAGCCCTACTCCGGTCAGAACGTCTTCCCGCCTGCGCTCCACCAACATCCCCGACTCAACCCAGCGATGCGGCTTGCCATAGCGACTATGGCGAACCGATAGCTCACCCGCCAGGGCCAACCCCGGCGACAGCTGATAATTCGCTTCCAGAATGAGCTCGTGCCTTGTGGGCGATACGCTGACAAACCGTTCGGGTACGTCCAGATCTTCCCGGTTGTTCAGTTCCAGGCGGTACTCGCCTGCCAGGTCCAGATCACCCAACGGATAACCCAGCCCTGCATTCAACTGGTACCACCGGCCATCGTAGGCCTGGTAGCCGTCACCACCATCCACCTGCTCCAGGGCAAACGCCAAGTCACACCTCAGATCTTCGGCAGGTAAACACTCGGCAGACCGGGCCAGCAACTCAGCCCCCCAGCGGGTTTCCAGACTGTCTCCGTCAAGCCACGAACGCGACACCACGGGCCGAACCCCAACCGCCCAAGGCCCCCAGGAACGCATGACACCGAAGCGCGCCTGTAACAACTGCTGATCGTAATCGCCGTCCTCGACATAGTGTCGGGCAAACGCGATCAGGTCCATCGAGAGCCAACGATCGGCATCCATTGCATAATCAAAGGAACCGGCGGCAACAACTTCGCCAAGTGCACTTCCCTGATTACTGGCGGAATCTTCAGGGGTTGCCGAGAGATTGCTGTCGTAACCTGCGCCGAGGGACAAATAACCATAGGCATCCACTCGGCGCTCGGCCAGAAGAAGTGCCGGACCGTCGAGTTGTGCCAACTGCTGCTCGGCAAGACGCTGGACAGATTCCGGTGGCGAAGCCGCGAGGCTCGCCTCAAACCATCTACAGGCTTCCCCCGGCCGATCATCAGCAAGGGCGACCAGGCCCAGGTTATACGCGGCCAAGGCGCGATCGTCGCTGTCCAGTAAACGGGAAAACCACTGCCGGGCCGCCGGATAATCCCCCAGCCGATAACAGACCACACCCAGATTGTAATGCAGTGACGGAGACTGAACGCCCAGCTGTGCAGCCTGCTCAAAGCTTTCCCGCGCCTGGCCAAGGTTGCCTTGCTGAAACTGGACCACACCCTGGGCCAGAGCTTCGCTTGCCCCATCAGAGAAAGCGGATTGGGCCAACAGGGGCTGACCAAGAAGAAACAAAAAGATGAAGAGGAGACGCAAAGACAACCCCGGGGTCAGTCAATAAATCGAAAACCGTTGACGGAAACCGAGGTTACCACAAGCTTTGAGTTACGGCCTCGAGGATTGAGGCGGACGTTCCGGCTTTTTGCCAGGATCAATATCGGGGCGCTTGTCGGAACCAGGCCGCTTCGGCCGGTTCTCACGAACGTCGCGGGCACGCTCTGAGATGGACTGACCAAAATCCCGCCCTTTTTCATGGGCCTGCTCGCGAATTTGCTGGCCCGGCGGCTCACCATCGCCACGTCCAAGCCCGGAGGAACGACGCTCCAGTGCCGGCAACTCCGGCAGCCGAATTTCCCGGGCAACCGATTCCGTTACGTCCTCATTCTCACCAACCAGCCGCATGGTGACATCAAGATCGTCCCGGCCAAACACCGGCGCGGACATCAGGGCGAGCATAAGGCCAGCGGTTGCGAAGCCAAGGGATCCGTTATAACCACTCATGTTGCAGGCTCCTTAACATCCACAGGGGCATGCCGGCTCGCCCCCGGGTAATCGGGTATGGTGGCCCGAAAAACTTTCTGCCGGCCTTCAGCATCCAGCTCGGCAACAAGCTCGCCGTCCCCGGGGAACATAATCCGCAGGGGTAATGCCAGCACATTGTCACCCTGTTCCAGGCTCACCTGCCAGCGCACCTGATGCTGCCCGGGCAAGCCTGCGATTTCCACATGAGGCGGCAGATTCAAGGTAAGGGTAACGTCATCCAGGGGCTCTCCCGCCGTGAATGCAAGGCGTACGGTTCTCTCCACCGGCGCGACAACGGGGGGGGGCACCACCTCCGCCACAGCGACAGCCTCATGACCAGCCTCATCAGGCTGCCACAGTCCGAACTGCCCGATGAACAACCCCAATGCCAGTGCTGCCGCCACCGCACCACCCCACGCCATGTGTACACGCCGGCCCGAACCGGAAGACAACTCCCCAAACACCCGCGATTCAAAATCCGGGGCCGGCGGAGGCACATCAAACTGCGCCGCCATCCGGGACATCAACACTTCTTCCATATCACAACGACGCCGGCACCGAGGGCAACGTTGCAAATGCTCACGCACCACTGCCGCCCTATTCTCGGAGAGTGTCGCCCTGACATAATCAGGTAATTGTGATCGAATGCTTGGACAGGACATGGTCATCACCTCACTCCTCAACACGCCGGACGTCGCTTCCCGGTTCCATGCGCTGCTGCAGGTATTTTCTCAACGTGGCGCGGCTGCGATGTAATCGCGACTTCACGGTACCAACCGCAACACCCAGTACCTCGGCCACATCCTCCTGTCGCCAGCCGTCAACATCATGCAGAAGCAGCAAGGTTCTCTGATCTGGCGAAAGCCGGTCCATAGCCTCGTCCAGCATGAAGCCGAGGCGCGACTGATCGAAGACAAGTTCTGGCGTGGCATCATGAGATTCCAGCGCATCGAACCAATCCGCCTGGTGGTCCGCCTCCATGAGTTCACTGGCTGCCCGGTCGGCACGGCGCCCCCTGCGGCGAATCGAATCCACAAACTGACGATAAAGCACACGGTTCAGCCAGGGTCGAAGCTGTTCCACCGTCTCCAGTTCAGATAATCGGGGATACAGTTTGACGACCACATCCTGCACCAGATCCTCAGCGTCCTGACGGGTTCCGGTCAAACGGTAGGCAAACGCATACATCCCCTCGAGGTGGGGCTGAACCAACCGATGGAAACGTTTCTGTGCGGACGGGCGGAAAGGGAAAATTGCCAAAGACCAACTGCCTGATCGAAATTCTGGAAGAGGGCAGTCTATCTTACGCCCGCCCTGTGTGCACTTCAGGCGATAATGACGGATTTATGGCCGAATGTTAATGCAGCAACCGGAACCTTTTTCAAACCCTCTGCGTTGGGTTCTGACTGGCACCCAACGACCAGGCCAGAACTGGACCAAAAAAACCGGAGGGTTTTATGAAGCAAATGAGCAGAGTATTTGTCGTTTCTGCGCTGGCCAGCGCACTGGTGGCATGCGGTGGTAGCGGCGGTTCCTCATCATCGGGTGAGACCGGCTCGGTCTCCGTTGGACTGACCGACGCCCCGACCATGGAGCTGTCCAGCGTCAACATCGCGTTCAATGCCATCCGGCTCAAGCCGGCCGACGGTGACTGGCTGGGGTTCAACCTTGATGAAACCGGTGTGGTTGACCTGCTCACGCTGCAAGGCGGCGTAACCGAGCCACTGATCACCAACGAGGAAGTGCCGGCCGGGGTCTATAACGAAATCCGGCTGATTATCGACACCGACAACTCCTACGTGACCAAAGAAAGCAATGGCGACAGCCAGTTCACCCTTGCCGTTCCCTCAGGTGAGCAGAGTGGACTGAAGCTGAAAGGCGACTTCGTGGTGGCGGCTGATTCCAGCAACAACTTCACCATCGATTTTGATGTGCGCAAATCCATTGTCGACCCACAGGGGCAGGCCCTGGCCGACTACATGCTCAAACCCGTGCTTCGACTGGTGGACAACCTGGAGGTTGGCGCCATTGAGGGGACCGTTGATTACGCAACGATTGCCCAAACAAGAGGCACTGACGACGTAGAAGACACTTTGGCGGATTGCGAGTACGACGGTGCGGTCTACGTCTACGAAGGCACTGATGTCGAACCGATTGACCTGAACGTCACTCGCGATGGCACCAACCCGTTGATGGTGGTTCCGGTCACCGCTCAGGAATCCGGATCTCTCTATGAGTGGACCGCAGCATTCCTGACCGAAGGCCAGTACACCATCGCCTACAGCTGCCAGCTGGACAACAACGAGACCGATGAAACCCTGGAGTTTGATGGGCAACAGAACGTCTCCGTTGTTGCCGGTGAAACAACCGTGGCAGACCCCATACCACAGCCCTGATTTTGCTGTGGCGTTCAGAGACCAGGGACGGTCTCTGAACATTCATTCCGTCAACCCGAGTTACAGCGCCGCAGCCCGGGCCTCGGCCTGATCGGCCCCCGCCACGTTACCCCGAGCCCGGCGGATATCCGCCAGCAGCAGCCAGCCTGAACGCTGCATGCGTTCATCGTTGCCCGCCAACGAGAGTCCCTTCAGAGTAAACTGCTCCGCAGCCCCCAGATTGTCCCCGGCAACGTAAGCCTCGGCCAACTTGAAATAGACTTCGGAAGATCTTGGCGCAATGCGCTGGGCACGTTCCAGTCGGGCGATAGCGCCGGCGGAATCACCCTGCCGAAGGCGCTGATCGGCATCACGCACCAACGTGAGTGCGGCGGCCGGCAACTGGTCACCAGATTCGCTGTAGCTGGGCGCCCTGGTGCTCGGCGAGTCCGGCTCAGTGACCGTCGGTTGCTCACTCTTGCGCCATACCTGTTCGTCCTGTTCATCAGGAATATTGGTGCGTGGTGGTTCCGGCGCCGAACGGCGGTCATCGCCCCCCACGGGCACATAGATGGAGCCGCCACCGGGCCCGGTGGCGCAACCACCGGCCAGGCCGACAAACAGGGCCAGGCAGGCTGACCGTACAATCACTTGTTTATTCATTGAAACAATCCTTCAAACCAACCTCGAATTTGCCGGCCAAGACTGCCGCTGCAGCCTGTGTGCTGTTCCGGCTCGCTGCCGGCGATAAACGGAATCAGCCGGGCATTGTCGCAGTTTTCACCGGTCAGCGCCTGCTCGCCCGGGTTCACCCAGTGATACTGAACGCCATCGGGCATCACCGGTGAGAAACCGTGCTGGGGAATCTGCGCCATGGTGGCAGACCAGACCGGCAAGGCGCCGGAAGCCCCGGTCAACGCGGTCGGGCCGTTATCATCACGGCCGACCCAGGCGACCGCCAGCAGGTCGCCACTGAAACCGGCGAACCAGGAATCACGGCCATCGTCAGTAGTACCGGTCTTGCCCGCCAGTGTCAGGGAATCCGGTAACCGGTAGTAGGCTGACCGGCCCGTGCCTTCCTGCATGGTTTCCTGCATAACGTACTGCACCAGATGCACCGCGGCAGGATCGGCCACCTGATCCACTTTCAGGCTATACCGGGACAAAGGCTCATTCGCAGCATCGGTGACTTCCCGAATGGTACGCAGGGGCGTATTGAAACCGGAGGTTGCCAGGCCCTGATACAGCTGCGCGACATCCACCGGCGACAGGGAAATGGAACCCAGAAGCATCGACGGATAATCCGAAATAGGCGTGGTCACCCCAAAGGCCCTCAGCGTCTCCTGCACCGCCGGTATGCCCACATCCAGCCCTACACGCACGGCCGGCAGGTTGTACGAGCGGGACAGGGCCTCATGCAAGGGCACCAGGCCACGCTCCTTGCCATCATAGTTCTGTGGCTGCCAGCGCCGACCATCGTCAAACTCGAGGGTGAAGGCCTTATCCTGAACCGGCGAAATCAAGGTGTAGCGCTCCGGCTGAGACAGCGCCGTCAGGTAGATAAACGGCTTCACCAGCGATCCGATAGGCCTCCGGGCGTCAACTGCCCGGTTAAAACCGGCGAAGCGGGGGTCTTTGCCCCCCACCAGCGCCAACACCTCGCCGGTATCCTTGGCGGTGACAACCACCGCCGCTTCCAGCGCCTCGGCCACCTCTCCCGATGCCAGGCGAGGCAAGGTATCGGTTGCGGCCTTCTCAGCGGCCTGCTGAACTTCCGGATTCAGGGTGGTGAATATTCTCAGGCCCTCGCTCTGAAGGTCTTCCTCCCGGTAGTCCCGCGCCAGATGCCGGCGCACCAGGTCGATATAGGCCGGGTAGCGATTATCGGTATAGGAGGGTTTTGCGCTGAGGCCGAGAGGCCGTGCACTCGCCTCCCTGGCTTCTTGCCCGGAAATAACCCCGGCCTCCGCCATTTCGTCCAGCACCAGGTTACGCCGTGCCGTTGCCCGTTCCGGGTGCCGGCGCGGATTGTAATAACTGGGGCCTTTAACCATGCCAATCAGCAGGGCAATCTGGTGGACATCAATGTCCTTCAGCGACTCGCCGAAGAAAAACTGGCTGGCGAGGCCAACACCATGAATGCTGCGAGTGCCTGCCTGGCCCAGATAAACTTCATTCAGGTAGGTTTCGAGGATGTCGTCCTTGTCATAATGCAACTCCAGCAATACCGACATCAGGGCTTCGTTGCCCTTGCGCAGAAGGGTTTGCTCCCGGGTCAGGAAAAAGTTCTTCACCAGTTGCTGGGTCAGTGTACTGCCGCCCTGAACTATTCGACCGGCTTTGATATTCGCCACCATCGCCCGCGCAATGGAGAGTGGCGCGATGCCGAAATGCTCGTAGAACTGCCGGTCCTCCACAGCCATCAGACCGGCAATCATGGCCTCTGGCACCTCATCCAGCTCCACCAGAATCCGATCCTCCCGATGGGACGGGTATATTCCGCCAATCTGAGCCGGCTCCAGCCGAACAATCGGAGAGCTGTCACCCTCCATCACGGAAAACGAATCTACCCGATCACCACGAACCACCAGTGACAGACGCCGTCTGGGCTCCTTGCCATCCGGGAAAGAAAAACCCCGGGTGCTGATGACAAAACGGTCGCCATTTCGCTGCCAGGTTCCGGGCCGACGACCGTCGCCCGAGCGATAGCCTGCCAGCTCCAGTTCACGGACCAGCGCGGCGGCGCTGATACCGGCACCGTCGTAGAGTTCCAGAGGCCGGGCGTACACCCGGGAGGGTACTTCAAAGCGACGTCCTTCGAAGCGAGAGGTCACTACGGCATCGAGATAGACCATCCATCCCGCCAGCAGCACAAGGCACAGGGCAGCTGCGCGAAACAGCAAGCGCCAGAGACCGGAGCGTTTGCGGCGAGGACTGGATTCGGTTTTTTTCTTGCGGGGAGGCGTTTTTTTACTCATGGCAGGATTATATCGAAGGGGGCACCGCTATCGGCAGGTCTGGTGTGTGTTATTTCTGTAATCTGCCCGTTATAGTGGAGCCCTCCAAAAAACGAAAAATCAACAACTTCAAGGATTCCAGGAGCACAACGTGAGCGCCAACGGCCCGGATACACTGATCAAGGCACTGCAGAACCCGGAACTCTACGATCATCCGGTTAAGGATTTCCGCGTGATTGAGACCCATATCTCACAGGTTCTGCTCACCGGTGACTTTGCCTACAAGATCAAGAAACCCATGGATTTCGGGTTCCTGGATTTCTCCACCCTGGAACGCCGCAAACGCTTCTGCGAGGAAGAGCTGCGCCTGAACAGCCGTCTGGCGGCCGAACTGTATCTGGAGGTGGTGCCTATTACCGGTACCCCGGAGCAACCTCGCCTGGGCGGTGACGGCACCCCTTTCGAGTACGCCATTCGCATGCGCCAGTTCGATCAGAGCCAGCTGTTTGATGTGCGCCAGGAACGCGGCGACCTGCCTGCAGACCTACTCACCAATCTTGCCCGCCAGGTTGCTGACTTTCACAGAAGCCTGCCACCGGTCTCCGATGAAAAACCCCTGGGCACCCCGGAGGCGGTGTATGCCGCCATGCAGGAAAATTTCGACCAGATCCGCCCCATGCTGGATGATGCCGGGTTACTGGCGCAGCTGGACAACCTGGAAGACTGGACCCGCACCACCTTCGAACGCTGCCGGGACTTAATCGCCCACAGACGGGAAAACGGGCTGGTGCGCGAGTGTCATGGCGACCTGCACCTGGCCAACATTACCGTGTTCAATGATCAGGTGACGGTGTTTGACTGCATTGAGTTCAACGAGCCGTTCCGCTGGATCGACGTGATAAATGATCTGGCTTTCCTGCTTATGGACCTGGAATCCCGCCAGGAACCGGCGCTGGCGAACCGGGTGTTGAACACCTATCTGGAATACCGCGGTGATTTTGAAGGCCTGGCCTTACTCCCCCTGTACAAGGCGTACCGCGCCATGGTGCGGGCCAAAATCGCCCTGTTCACCCTGGGCAACCCGAACCTGAGCGAGGCCGAGAAAACCGACCTGATGCAGCGTTACCGGAGCTACGCCCAACTGGCGGAGGATTACGGCGCCATACCGAATCATTACCTGCTGGCCACCACCGGCCTTTCCGCCAGCGGCAAGACCTGCGTGAGTGCCGCCATGGCGGAGGAACTCGGGCTAATCCGGCTGCGCTCTGACGTAGAGCGCAAGCGCCTGCACGGTCTGGGGCCCCTGGACGACAGCAAATCGGGCCTGGGTACCGATCTTTACAGCCCGGAAGCAACCGAAAAAACCTACGCGCATCTGGCAGAGCTGGCCGGAGAGCTGCTGGCTTCAGGGCTGTCTGTCATTGTCGATGCGGCCTGCCTGAAAGAGAAGGAGCGGGCTCAGTTTGCCGGTGTGGCCGAAAATCAGGGGGTGCCCTTCGCTCTGCTGCATTGCGAGGCGCCGGAAGCTCTGCGCAGAGAGTGGGTGCGCAAACGCAAAGGTGATGCCTCGGAGGCAACGGAAGAGTTGCTGGATGCTCAGCAAAGCTGGTTTGAGCCGCTGACCACTGAGGAGAAAACCCACACGGTGCACCTGCACACCGAGGATGAGCACGTTGCCGAGGCGGTTGCTGATCGCATCCGCCAGCATCTGGGCATGGCCGGCCCGGCCTGATCCGAGCTGCCCTGCCATTTTGGCAGGGCGCACTATACTGACACTAAAAACAAACCCTGCTGTCCGTGCGAGGTGCAAGATGGACGATATTCAGGAAAGCGATCTCCAGCATATAGACCACCCCCTGTACGACCTGCTCCGTAGCGAGGATATGGACGCCTTTAATGCCGAGAAAGCCAAACTGAGCGAGCTTCCGAGCTTCGCCCATGGCGATTTCCGCGGGCTGGACCTGCGCGGCATGGACGCAAAGGGCCTGGATTTCCGCCATGGCTACTTCCGCGGCGCCGACCTCCGCGGCATTGATTTCTCGAAATCGAGAATGGAAGGTGCCAGCATTGCCAGCGCCAAGATTTCCGGCTGCTATTTCCCGCACCGCCTGGAAGCCGATGAAATTGTGATGTCACTCAACCACGGCACCCGCATGCGTTACGCCATCCTGCCAAAATGAGTGCTCACTTAGCCAACTGGCAAACCGTCGCGCCGGCGAGCGAGCTTGTTCCCGGCCAGTTCCTGGAATTTCGCCTGAAAGAGAAAGCGAAAGAACCGGCCGGCATGCCCCTCACCGGTTTCGCCTTTCTGGATGGCACCACTCCCCGGGCCTACCTTAACGTTTGCCCTCATCTGGGTATTGAACTGAACTGGATGCCGGGCCGATTCATGGACAGCGACAATCTGTTTATCCAGTGCTCCACTCACGGCGCCCTGTTCAAGCCCGGTACTGGTGAATGCATTGCGGGCCCCTGCCAGGGCGATGCGCTCTCCGCCCTGGACATTCGCCTGCACGATGGTGAGGTGCAGGTCAGGGTTCCAGACTGACCGGCACCTCCTCAACCAGCTCCAGGCGCCCCGAAGGGTTGCCATCTTCACCGGCCAGTGCAGCCCGATAGGCGATCACCTCCACCCCTGCTTCGCAGGCTTCTCGAAGCAGCTGACCATAGCGGGCATCAATATGATCCGCAGGCCGGACCTGCTCGATCCCGGTGTGGTTCACCACAAAAAACAGCACCGCCCGATCACCCTCTTGCACCTGAGCCATCAGTTCCCGCAGGTGTTTCTGACCGCGCTCGGTGACGGCGTCCGGGAAATAACCTTCCCCTCCTTCCGCCAAAGTAACGTTTTTTACCTCCACCCAGGCATCGGGTTCGTGGTCATGGCCAGACAACAACAGGTCGATCCGGCTTTTTTCCGAACCGTAACGCACCTCTGCCCGGCATTGGGAATAGCCGGCCAGGCTCTGCACCACCCCGGCTTCGATAGCGGCGCGGGCCTGGGCGTTGGGGCGTGCCGTATTCACGCAGGCAAGCACCCCCGGCGCAGTCTCCACCAGCTCCCAGGTGTACTGGAGCTTACGCTTGGGATTGTCACTCCGGCTCAACCACACCCGGGCATTTTCCGGCTGGCACCCCAGCATGGAACCGGTGTTGGGGCAGTGGGCGGTTACCTCAGTGCCATCCGGCAATTGCACGTCCGCCAGGAAGCGTTTGTAGCGGCGAATCAGCCGCCCTTCTACCAAAGGTTCAGGAAACTTCATGTGCTCTCCGCAAAAAGTACGTGTCACAAGGCTGGCACCCCTGTGACTTATCTGCTATTTTCCGCAAATTCCCGTTTCAGGACGAATGCTATCCAGGGTAAAACCGCGCAGCCACACTGGCGCGGAGGGAAGCAAAGCGTTCTTGTGAAGTACAAACAAGAGGCCGGGTTCAATGGCAAACACTGCAGAACAACCACGCGAACGTTTTACCAACTTCACCCCTTATGAAATGAAGAAGGGTGAAGACTACATGAGTGCGGAAATGCTCCAGCACTTCAAAGATCTGCTGCTGCAATGGAAGCAGGAGCTGATGGAAGAAGTCGACCGCACCATGCACCACATGCAGGAAGACGCAGCAAACTACGCGGATCCCAGCGATCGCGCAACCCAGGAAGAAGAGTTCAGCCTGGAACTGCGCACCCGCGACCGCGAGCGGAAGCTGATCAAGAAAATCGACCAGACTATCGATCGTATCGACAAGGACGACTACGGTTTTTGCGACCAGTGTGGTGTGGAAATCGGCATTCGTCGTCTGGAGGCCCGTCCGACGGCCACTCTGTGCATCGATTGCAAGACCCTGGCTGAGATTCGCGAACGCCAGACCGGCATCTGACGCTGCCCCGGGCCGGCGGCGTGTCCTCCGCCGGCCCTTCTACGCCTATGGCGACTTCACGTTATCGCGGGCGGTTTGCCCCTTCCCCCACCGGCCCACTGCACTTTGGTTCCCTGGTCACGGCTCTGGCCAGCTGGCTGGAAGCAAAGCTTGCCCGCGGTGACTGGCTGGTTCGCATCGAAGACCTTGACCCACTAAGGGAGCCCCCGGAAGCCACCGGCCAGATACTGCATTCACTGGAATGCCACGGCCTTTTCCCCGACGAATCCGTCCGCTTCCAGTCCCGGCGACACGACGCCTACCAAAGTGCCATCGAAACCCTGCTGGCGCAGAACAAAGCCTATCGCTGCCGGTGCTCACGCAAACAACTCAAAGACAACCACGGCTACCATCCCAATCGGTGCCGGCGAGGTGACACCAGCCCCGGGGATGGCCCACACGCCGTTCGCTTTGCCCTCGAAGAGGAAGCAAGTCACTGGCAGGACGATCTGCTTGGCCCCCAGGTACAGATGGTGCACGCCGAACTGGACGATCCGGTCATTCTGCGCAAGGAAGGTTTCTACGCCTATCAGCTGGCAGTCGTTGTCGACGATATCGACCAGGGCATCACTCATGTGGTTCGCGGCTCTGACCTGCTCGACATGACCGCGCAGCAACAACAGGTCTTCCGGGCCCTGGGTGCCGAGCCACCCCACTGGCTGCACATTCCGGTAATCGTCAACGAACAAGGCCAGAAACTCAGCAAGCAGACCCACGCTCCGGCCCTGGATGACGATCACCCTGCCCGCAATCTGTTTCTGGCACTTCAGGCCCTGGGGCAGCAACCGGAGCCGACACTCTCTCGTGCCACGGTTGAAGAGGTTCTCAGTTGGGCCGAGGCCCACTGGCAACGGAGCGCCATTCCCCTGACATCCGGGCAGGCCCGTGGTATAACCGGCGGGACACTTTCGCGTTCGGACCGATAACCCGATGTATATCTACCGCCTGGTATTTCTGCTGGTACTGGCTATCTACATTTTTTCGCCCAATATTCTGGACTGGTGGACATCGCCGGAGAATGCCTGGTACAGCCCCTTCGTGATCTGGGGCGGGCTGATTGCCATCGGTTTCTGGCTGGAATGGCGGCGGGATCCCAATGAGTTTTAGCGCCACCGGCCTGCTGCTGGCCAGCCTGCTTTATCTGATCGTTCTGTTCGGCATTGCCTGGGGCACCGAACGGGGCACGTTATTGCGCCGCTGGGTTCGCCACCCACTGATCTATACCCTCAGCCTTGGGGTTTATGCGGGCATCTGGGCCGTTTACGGCGCCATTGGTATGGCGGCAGACTCCGGCTACGGCTTCCTGGCCTATTACCTTGGCATCAGCGGCGCCTTCCTGCTGGCACCGGTTCTGCTCAACCCGATTCTCCGCATAGGCCGCGCCTACCAGCTGACGTCGCTGGCCGATCTTTTTGCCTATCGTTACCGCAGCCAGTGGGCGGGCACCCTGGTCACCCTGTGTTCGGCTGCAGCCATTCTGGCCTTGCTGAGCATGCAGATTCAGGCAGTCTCGGTTTCCGCCAGCCTGCTCGCCCCGGATGCGCCGCCGAAAGTCATCAGCGTCATGTTCAGCCTGATTGTGGTGTTGTTCACCATGCTGTTCGGCGCCCGTCGCCACCAGGCCTCCGGCAACCACCAGGGGCTGGTACTGGCCATCGCCTTCGACTCCCTGGTGAAAGTGGTTGTCCTCCTGGTTTTAGGCGGCGTTATCCTGTTCTCGGTTTTCGGTGGTACCAACGGGCTTGAGGCCTGGTTGGCGGAAACTTCACATCCGGAAGCCACCATGACCATGGCAATTAATGACGGAAGCTGGCGGGCACTGCTGCTGATGTCGTTCGCCGCGGCCCTGGTGCTCCCCCACATGTACCACATGACTTTCAGTGAGAACCCGTCCCCCCGTGCCCTCGCGAAGGCCAGCTGGGGATTGCCACTGTACCTGCTGCTGGTCGGCCTGCCGGTGCCGCTGATTGTCTGGGGTGGCCAGGCGCTGTCGGTTGACGCTCCGCCGGCCTTTTTCAGTATCGGCGTAGCCCAGGCCCTGGAGAGCCCCGTCCTGACCATGGCCATGTACATTGCCGGGCTTTCCGCCGCCAGCGGACTGATGATCGTCAGTACCCTGGCCCTGTCCGGCATGGTGCTTAACCACGTTGTTCTGCCGCTCAAGACGCCCCGGGATCAAGGTGACATCTATCGCTGGCTGCAGTGGGTCAAACGCCTACTGATTGCCGTCATCCTGTTTCTGGCCCTGCTGTTCCATGAAACCATTGGCCAGCACCTGGACCTGTCTATTCTGGGCGCCATCTCGCTCTCCGGCACACTGCAGCTGCTGCCGGGCGCGCTTGGCGTCATCTACTGGCCCGAAGGCAACCGCCGTGGCCTGATTGCCGGCCTGTTTACCGGCCTGTTCATCTGGTTGATCACCTTGGTGTTGCCGTTCTCGGTGGCGGCAGACATCCTGTCCTGGCTTGAGCTGCCGGTTACGCCCGGCTACGACAACTGGCACCTGTTCACCTTCGTCAGCCTGACCGCCAACATCAGTGTGTTCGCGCTGATCTCAATTCTCAGCCCGGCATCACCGGAGGAAACCAGTGCCGCTCAGGCGTGCTCGCTCGGCGCCCTGTCCCGGCCGCAGCGGAGGGAACTGCTGGCAGCATCCTCCAACGAATTCGTGCAGCAACTGGCCGAGCCACTGGGCATCCGGGTCGCCCGTCGGGAAGTGGAGCGGGCCCTGAACCAGCTCAAGCTCCCCAATGTCGAGTTCCGGCCTTACCAGTTGCGGCGGTTGCGGGATCAAGTGGAAATCAACCTGTCTGGCCTGTTGGGGCCTTCGGTCGCCCGGGACATCGTCAAGCGCCACCTGGGCTTCAAACCGCTCACCCATGGAGGTACCGGGCAGGATATTCGCTATGTGGAGCGAGCGCTGGGCGATTACCAGAATCAGCTCACCGGCCTGGCCGGTGAACTGGACAACCTTCGCCGCCACTACCGGCAGACCCTGCAGAACCTGCCCATCCCCGCCTGTTCAGTGGGTGAAGACGGCGAGATTCTGATGTGGAATCATGCCATGGAAAGCCTCACCAACATTTCCGCCGAGGAAGTGGTCGGGGCCAAGCTGCTGGCCCTGCCGGAGCACTGGCACGCCCTGCTGGACGATTTCAATCGAGGCGACGACCTGCACCGCTACAAGCACAGGCTGGATCTTCGCGGCAAGCCACATTGGCTGAACCTACACAAGGCGACACTGAGCGGCCCGGATCACACCGAAGGCGGCTCGATCATCCTGGTGGAGGACCAGACCGAAACCCGCCTGCTGGAAGATGAATTGATGCACAGCGAACGACTGGCCTCCGTGGGGCGCCTCGCGGCCGGCGTCGCTCACGAAATCGGTAATCCCGTCACCGGCATCTCGTCTCTGGCCCAGAACCTGAAACTGGAAACCGATGATCCGTCCATTCTGGAAACTGCAGACCAGATCCAGCAGCAGACCCGACGCATTTCCACCATCCTGCAGTCGCTGATGAACTTCGCACGTACCGGCAACCACGCCCATGCCAACCGTTATGAGCCGGTCAGCCTGCACCGCTGCATTGATGAATCCATCAACCTGCTGTCACTCAGCGAAAAGGGGCTCGGCATCAGTTTTCTGAACGAGTGCCCCGCCAGCCTGCAGGTGCTGGGAGATGAACAACGGCTGGTACAAGTATTCATCAACCTGCTGGCCAACGCCCGGGACGCCTCCCCAGACGGCGGCACCATCCGGGTTGCTGGAAAGGCCGACGGCTACTCCGCTATCATCGAGGTCATTGACGAAGGCTCCGGCATACCGGCAGACCAGCTGGATCATATTTTCGAACCGTTTTACACCACCAAGGCCCCCAACAAAGGAACCGGACTTGGCCTGTCACTGGTGTACAGCATCATTGAAGAGCACTATGGCAACATTCAGGTGGAAAGCCCGGCCAATCCGGAAACCGGCCTGGGCACCTGCGTGAGACTCCGCCTGCCTGCCTACGAGCCTGATACCGACAGCGGTTACAGCAGCCCGAACGAAAGGTCGTGAACACCCTATGCCCCGTATTCTGATTGTTGAAGACGAAGACATTATCCGCTCGGCGGTTCGCAAACTTCTCCAGCACGCCGGCTATGAGGTGGCAGATGCTGTCTCGGTAGAAGAAGCCGAGGGCCTCGACCCGGACAGCTTCGACCTGGTCATCACCGATCTGCGCCTGCCAGGCGCCGCCGGTACGGAAATGATCAACCGCGCCCCCAACACGCCGGTACTGATCATGACCAGTTATGCCAGTTTGCGGTCCGCGGTTGACTCCATGAAGATGGGCGCCGTGGACTACATTGCCAAACCCTTCGACCATGACGAAATGCTCGCGGCTGTAGAGAATATTCTGGCACGCAAGTCTTCGGCTTCCGATGAAACAACCGGTTCTGGTGATGCCGCCAGCACGAGCGGGCCCGACTCGGACCCATCCGAGATCATGTTTGGCCAGTGTGAGCCCATGCAGAAGGTGTTCACCCTGATTCGCAAAGTCGCCCCCACCGAGACCACAGTGCTAATCCAGGGCGAATCCGGTACCGGTAAAGAACTGGCGGCACGGGCTCTGCACCTGCTCAGCCCGCGAGCCAGCAAACCGCTCATCTCCGTAAACTGCGCTGCCATTCCCGAAAGCCTGATCGAATCGGAACTGTTTGGCCACGAGAAAGGCGCCTTTACCGGCGCCGTCTCGGCCCGCACCGGGCTGATTGAAGCGGCAGACGGCGGCAGTCTGTTCCTGGATGAAATCGGCGAACTACCTGCCGAAGCCCAGGCCCGATTGCTGCGGGTGTTGCAGGAAAGCGAGATTCGCAAAGTAGGCTCCACCCAGAGCCGGACCGTGGATGTGCGGATGATCGCCGCAACCCACCGAAACCTGAAGGCCATGACCAGAACCGGCGAGTTCCGGGAAGACCTTTACTACCGACTGAATGTGATGCAGATCCGCATACCGCCCCTGCGGGAACGTCGCGCCGACATTCTGGGCCTGGCTCGCCGATTCCTGAAACGCCAGGCCAGCAAGCTTGGTCGTCCGGAGCTGTCTCTGAGCCCCGAGGCCATGCAGGCACTGGAACGCTATCGCTGGCCCGGCAACGTCCGGGAACTGGAAAACGCCATCGAACGAGCCTCAATCCTGACCGATGGCGATGTCATTACCCCGGCGGTGCTGGACCTGGACAGCGACTCCGCCGACGAGTACATCCCGGAAACCCTGGTTGAAGGTAATAATGAACAAACTCCTGCAAGGGATGTTGATTCGTCCAACGATCTGTCGCTGGAGGATTACTTCCAACACTTTGTGCTTGAAAATCAGGACCGGATGAGCGAGACCGAGCTGGCACAGAAGCTGGGCATCAGCCGGAAGTCACTTTGGGAGCGTCGGCAACGCCTGGGCATTCCCCGCAAAAAAGCCTGACCCAAAGAATGAACCTAGAATCAGTTGTTACCACCTGTTCCTCTCGGTAACACTTCCTGTCCAGATCATGAGACCCAAGTAACACTTTCAGGAGATACGGGGTAACACTTACACACCTCATTTCCACAACCCCTTGTTTAAAAAGACCTTTCAAAAACTGGCACGACCACTGCACTCTAATAAGCGCACAACAACAAAAACAAAAGTGACAACGCAGCGCCAAAACAAAAACAAATAGCTGCACGAGCGCCCGGCAACAAAAACAAGAACAGGGTGCAAGCGAACTGAGTGTTTTGGGTACTATGCTTTTTAGGGGTCCCACGACACGTGCGAGTTGTAGATGTAGAGAAGAATCGTCTTCCAGGCGACACTGCAGATACTCCCATAACCCGCACCGTGTTCCTGGCCGCTCTATGTATTCAAAGCTTTCCGTTTGCATTGCTTAAGGTCCTTATCTTGGGGACAACACAGTGGGGTAAAAGAATCAAAAAGAATCCCGGCAACAACAAAAACAATGCAGATCGTCAACGCTTTCAGGGCGGATTCGTGAAAACGGATCCGCCTTTTGATTTTCCGGACTGCCAAAAACAGTCTTCCCTCAACAGGCCTCCATGACCACTTTATTCACTGGCATTTCCGTCAAACATGTGCAATTCCTGCGCAAACCGTTAAAATCCCCGTTTTTGCGCTTCGCAAACACGGAATTCCATGCCTAAACGACTTGTTGAAAAACTACGCTCCTTCATTCCCGGCAACGGGAAGAAGAAAGCCCGCCACTACCAGCGGCAGGAGATCCCGCGGGATCAGCACAATGTCTCCCGCTCCATGATCAGTGAACCGGCCAAGAAAGTACTGCACCGTCTGAACAAGTCCGGCTACGAGGCCTATCTGGTGGGCGGTGGCGTTCGCGACATTCTCCTTGGCGGACAACCCAAAGACTTCGACATAGCCACCAACGCAACACCCGAAGAAGTTCACGACCTGTTCCGGAACTCCCGCCTGATTGGTCGCCGCTTTCGCATTGTGCACGTGGTGTTTGGGCGGGAAATCATCGAAGTAACCACCTTTCGTGGTAATGCCCGGGATACCGATGACGACCTGGCCGACGACGAGCACAAGACCAGTGAACATGGTCTGTTACTGCGGGATAATGTCTATGGCAATCAGGAAGAAGACGCACTGCGGCGCGACTTCACCATCAATGCGTTGTATTACTGCATCCGGGATTTCTCCATTATCGACTTTGCCAACGGCGTGCAGGATCTGAAAAACCGTCAGATCCGCCTGATTGGCGACCCGGAAACCCGCTATCGGGAAGATCCCGTGAGAATGCTGCGCGCCATTCGTTTTGCGGCCAAACTCGATTTTGAGATTGAACCGGAAACAGAGGCCCCCATTCGGGAGCTGGCCCCGCTCTTGGCGCACATCCCTCCGGCCCGGCTGTTCGATGAAGTCCTCAAACTGTTCTCCGCCGGCCACGGCGAGGCAACCTATCGCCTGCTTCAGGATTATGGGCTGCTGGCCCCACTGTTCCCGGAGACCGCCCGGGCACTGGATGCCGGCGAACCCGATGAACTGATACTGCAAGCCCTTCGCAACACCGATGCCCGGATTGCCCAGGGCAAATCAGTGACCCCGTATTTCCTGTTTGCGGCCATGCTCTGGCCGGCTCTGCAGGTGGAATGGCGCAGGCGCCAGGACAATGGCGATCCGGTTCAGCCCGCGCTGCACGGCGCCATCGGCAAGGTAATCGGGCGCCAGGTGCAGGCAACCGCAATACCGAAACGTTTCTCGGGCCCCATGAAAGAAATCTGGGAACTGCAGATGCGGCTACCCCGTCGCCAGGGCAAACGTGCGTTCGGTACCATGACCCATCCGCGCTTCCGGGCGGCCTACGATTTTCTGCTGGTGCGGGAAGCCGCGGGCGAAATTGAGCCGGGCCTCGGGCAATGGTGGACGGAATTCCAGCAGGCGGATGAGCGTGCGCAGGAAAAAATGCTTTCCGAGCTGGGCTCCGGTGGTCCGAAAAAGCGCCGTCGCAAGCGCAAACCTGCAAGAAAACCGCCCCAGCCATGACAGTCGATGCCTATATTGGGCTGGGCAGCAATCTGGAACAGCCTGCAGCCCAACTGGCAAGAGCCGTGTCGGAACTCGCGGGCTTACCCAAATCCACACTGGTCGCGCAATCTCCGTTCTATGCCAGCCGCCCCGTCGGCCCGCAGGATCAACCAGATTTCGTGAACGGTGCCGTTCATCTGCGTACCGATCTTTCTGCCCACGAACTGCTGGATTGCCTGCAAGCTATTGAACAGGCCCACGGCCGTGAGCGGCTGAGGCACTGGGGACCACGCACCCTGGATCTGGATCTGCTGCTGTTTGGTCAGACAACCCTCAACGACGCGCGCCTGACCGTTCCCCACGCGGAACTGGCCAACCGTGATTTCGTCCTGCAACCCCTGCTGGACCTGGCCCCGGAACTGGCACTGCCGGACGGCACCACCGTTGCGGAACTGCGCCGAGATTGCCCGGACAACCAGCTGCGCAAGCTGCCAGCCCAGGCGCACCCCTGACCAGGTTCCTCATGGCACCCAGGTGCGGAAGACCATGCTACTCTTGTGTCTGATATATCCGGGATTTACATTAACGCTCTGAGCACCGGTCGACCCCGGTCCAAAACTGGCCCATCCACCCAAAAGGCAAGGATCCTATGGCAGTTACCATCAATACCCTGCGGGAATACAAGCAAAAAGGCGAAGCCTTCTCGGCACTGACCTCCTATGATGCAACCTTTGCTCAGGTTGTCAGCGAGGCTGGCGTTGATGTCATCCTGATTGGCGACTCTCTTGGTATGGTGCTGCAAGGCCACGACAGTACGCTCCCGGTCACCATGGATCAGATGGTGTATCACACCAGCTGTGTCGCCCGCGGTAACAAAGGCGCCCTGATCATGGCCGATATGCCGTTCATGTCTTACGGTACCGTTGCCGATGCACTGGACAATGCTGCGGAGCTGATGCGCGCCGGCGCCCACATGGTCAAGCTGGAAGGCACCGACTGGATGAAGGACACCATCGAAGCCCTGAGTGAACGTGGTGTGCCTGTTTGTGCCCACCTGGGCCTGACGCCACAGTTCGTCAACAAGTTCGGCGGCTACAAGGTACAGGGACGTGATGAGAAGACCGCCGAGGCCATGATTGAGCATGCTTGCGAACTGGAAGCCGCCGGTGCCGATCTCATCCTGCTGGAGTGTGTACCGGCCCCGCTCGCCGCTCGTATCACCCAGGCCGTGAAGGCGCCGGTCATCGGCATCGGAGCAGGCTCAGATACCGATGGCCAGGTACTGGTACTGCACGACATGCTGGGCGTCACCACCGGCCGCAAACCCCGTTTCGTGAAGAACTTCCTCGCCGAGACCGACTCCATCCCGGAAGCCATTGCGGCTTATGCCCAAGCCGTCAAAGCACGCACTTTCCCAGCCGAGGAGCATACGTTCAAGGCATGAGAACCGTACACTCACTCAAAGAACTGCGCACGATTCTGCGGGGCTATCGCCAGCAGGGTAAGACCATCGGTCTGGTACCCACCATGGGCAACCTGCACGAGGGCCATATCTCGCTGGTGCGCAAGGCGGCCGAGGCCTCCGATATCGTCGTCACCAGTATTTTCGTGAACCCGATGCAGTTCGGCGCCAATGAAGACCTGGACACCTACCCGCGAACCCTGGTTGAAGACCAGGAAAAGCTGGCGGCAGCGGGCAATACTCTGGTCTTTGCCCCGGGCGTTGAAGAGATCTACCCGGAAGGGCTCGCCAATCAGACCAAGGTGGTGGTTCCCGAAGTCAGCGAGGGCCACTGTGGCGCCAGCCGGCCGGGCCACTTTGAAGGCGTGGCCACCGTGGTTACCATGTTGTTCAACATGGTCCAGCCCGACATTGCCGTGTTTGGCGAAAAGGATTTTCAGCAGTTGGCGGTGATACGCAAACTTGCCCGGGATCTGATGATTCCGGTGGAAGTGATTGGCGCGCCGACGGTGCGGGAAGACGATGGCCTGGCGAAAAGCTCCCGTAACGGCTATCTGTCCGAGCAGGAGCGGGGCATCGCTCCGGTGGTGTTCCGGACACTCCGTCATACCGCTGACCAGTTGGCACAGGGACGCACCGACTACAGCATCCTCGAGCAGGAGGCACGCGATGCACTGTCTGAGGCAGGGCTCAGGCCGGACTACTTCAACATCGTCAACAGCCTGACCCTGAAGCCCGCCAGCAAGGATGACCGCGAGCTCACACTACTGGTCGCAGCGTTCCTGGGTACCACCCGTTTGATTGATAACCTCTCGATCACGCGCTGAAACCTCACTATGGAGCCTCACCCCCAGACAACGGAAGGGACCCCCTGATGCCTGAGAAACACCCTGCGCTCACCAGCCGAGCAGAATGGCAAGCTCTCAACGACGCCAAAGCCCGGCTCGAACATCTACCCATGCGGGAGCTGTTTCAGCAGGATCCGGGCCGTGCCCAGCGTTACCTGGTAGAGGGTGCCGGCCTGTCGCTGGATTTCTCCCGCAACCGGCTGACGGACGAAGTGCTGGAGGCTCTGCTCAACCTGGCCCGGGCCTGTGGTCTGGAGGAACGTCGTACGGCCTTGTTCCGGGGCGGTCTGGTGAACCTCACGGAACAACGCCCCGCCCTGCACACCGCCCTTCGTGAGGGTGAACAGGGCGAGGTTCGGGTGAACGGCGACAACGTCATTCCCGAAATCCATCGCACACTGGGGAAGATGGAAGCGCTGGTTGAAAGCATTCACAGTGGTGAACGCACCGGCCACTCCGGCGCCCGTTTTACCGACGTTGTCAGTATTGGCATCGGAGGCTCGTTTCTCGGGCCGAAGCTGGCCGTCGAGGCGCTACGCCCGTACTGGCAGGGCTCCATTAACTGTCACTTTGTCGCCAACATCGATGGCACCGACATTACCGAAACCCTGGCATGCCTGAATCCGGACACCACGCTGTTTCTGGTGCAGTCAAAATCCTTCCGTACCCAGGAAACCCTGGAGAACAGCCTGCTCGCCCGGCAATGGTTTCTCGATAATGGTGGCAACGCAGCCTCCGTCTCCCAGCATTTCATGGCAGTCACGGCCAACGTCGAAGAAGCGGCCCGGTTCGGCATCGAACCCGCCAACACCTTTCCCATGTGGGATTGGGTAGGTGGTCGTTATTCCCTCTGGTCCGCCATCGGCCTGCCGATTGCGTTAACGCTTGGCATGGCGGCATTCCGGGAGCTACTCACCGGTGCACATGCCATGGACTCCCATTTCAGGGAAGCGCCCGAGCGGGAAAACCTGCCGGTAATCATGGCCATGCTCAGCGTGTGGTACAACAATTTCTGGGGCGCCGAGAGCCATGCGGTACTGCCCTATGACGAATACCTGAAATACCTGCCGGAGCACCTTCAGCAGCTGGATATGGAGAGTAACGGCAAGCGCGTAACCCAGAATGGCATCAGCGTGGATTACCCTACCGGGCCCGTGCTCTGGGGCGGCGTGGGAGCTAACGGCCAGCACGCATATCACCAACTGATTCATCAGGGTACCCGGCTGATTCCTACCGACTTCATCATTCCCCTGAGGTCCCACAATCCGGTGGCCAGCCACCATGCTGCTCTGTTTGCCAATTGTCTGTCTCAGGCACGGGCCATGATGGCCGGAAAGACGGAAGCAGAGGCCGAACAGGAACTGCTGGCCGGCGGTCTTGATGGTGATGCCGCCCGCCAGCTGGCCCCACACAAGGCCATTCCCGGTAACCGGCCCTGCAACATCCTGCTGATGGAACGCCTGACTCCGCACACCCTGGGGGCACTGATTGCACTTTATGAACACCGCACCTTCGTGCAGAGCGTGATCTGGGATATTGATTGCTTTGATCAATGGGGCGTGGAGCTGGGCAAACAGATTGGCAACGAAATTCTTCCGAAACTGCTGGGCGAGAGTGAAGATGGCAGCGCTGGAGACAGCGCCACCGACAACCTGATCCGGTTATTCCGCGACCGCTCCGGAACTTGAGATCTGACGCCCCTGCCAGGTGAAATCGACGGGCCAGAGCTTCTGGTCCTTCTGGTAAGACTGCCAGAGGCTGCGATAGCTCTCTCCGCACACAGGGTGCAATTCGTCCGGAGCAATATCGGCCAGCGGCCTCAGGACAAATGCGTTTTTTAGGATTTCAGCCCGGGGCAGTTCAACCCCATCAAGGGTGCCGGTCGCATCGCCCCAGGTGAGAATATCCAGATCCAGAGTCCTTGGACTGAACTTGGGCGCCGAAGCTTTGCGGCCGTTGTCTGCCTCGAGTTTTTTGAAGCGCCGGGAAAGCTCTCCTACCGACATATTGGTATCCACACCCACCACCAGGTTCAGAAAATCCGAGCCATCGAAGCCGACCGATTCGCTCTCGTAAACCGGAGAAATGGCCAATTCTCCAAACCAACCGGCCAGAGCATCCAGCGCCGCGCTGACATGGCGATAGCGTTCAATATTACTGCCGATACTGATGTATACACGTTTCATGCCCGTGCCCCCCGCTCAATTCTCACGCCCACCGAGCGTGCGGCCGGCACAGCACCGGGCTTGCTCAACGTCAGCCTCAGCCAACGCACGCCAAACTCGCCCTGCAGCAAACGGGCAACTTCCTCTGCGGCCCGCTCCAGCAACTCCGGCTGCAGCGTTTGCAGGCACTGACTGACCCGCTCGCTAACGGCGGCGTAATCAAGTGCATCGGCAACATCGTCACTGGCGCCGGGCACCGAGTTATCCCACGCCAGTTCCAGATCCACCAGTAGCCGCTGTGTGACTTCGCGTTCCCAATCGTACACCCCGATCACGGTTTCCACCGCCAGTCCTTCGATCAGGACTGTGTCCCATTTGCCATTTGCCAAATCGGTCTCCCGAGCCTTCCACTGATGGCTGATTGAATATTACACAGGCAGACGATACTGTGACGGACAACCAGCCTGCCTTGATGCGGGCGGCATTTTCTCACAGAACACAGGGCCCAGTCTCTGTACAGCGGTTACGCCATGGACGTCTTTAGCCAACCCGTTGCGATTGTCTTGCTTTGCGCCAGCGCTTATCTGGCGGGTTCCGTGCTGTTCGCGATACCAGTGTGCCGCCTCTGGAAACTGCCAGATCCTCGCGCCCTGGGTTCCGGCAACCCCGGAGCCACCAATGTGTACCGGGCAGGTGGCTGGCAACCCGCGCTGGCAACCCTGATGCTGGATGCGTTCAAGGGCTGGTTGCCCGTCTGGCTCGGTCAAAGCCTTGGCATGTCCATTCTGGTGCAGGCCATGATTGCCCTGTGCGCGGTGACCGGACACATGATCCCGGCATTCTATCGGTTCAAAGGGGGCAAAGGTGTTGCAACGGCCCTCGGGGCAGGGTTGGCACTGGCGCCGCTCACCACCGCCATCATGGCAGGCTTATGGCTGGGCGTAATGTGGCGCTGGCGCATTTCAGCCGTGGCCTCTCTGGTGGCAATCACCAGCGGCCCGCTCATCAGCGCCCTGCTGGAACCGGAAACCCTGCCCCTGTTCGGACTGCTGACCCTGCTGATTGTGGTGCGTCACCGCAACAACCTGATTCGCCTGGCCCAGGGGCGGGAAACCGGACTCTAGCGTCTGATCAGGCTAGTCCACGAGGCCGTTCTGACGCGGTTCCGCCACTGGCGGCAAAGTGTTCATAGGCCACCGGGGGACCGCCACAATCCGCTCGCCATCCTGCTGACCGGCCTTTAGCCGCTGCGCACCGGCATAGGCAATCATGGCACCGTTGTCGGTGCAGAACTCCGGACGAGCGTAGAACACTGAACCACGCAGCTTTTCTGCCATGGCTTCCAGTGACGCCCGCAACCGCTTGTTGGCGCTGACCCCGCCGGCAATGACCAGCCGCTTACACCCTGTTTGCTCCAGGGCTCTGCGACATTTGATGACCAGGGTATCAACTACCGCAGCTTCGAACGCCAGAGCAATGTCTGCTTTTACCTGCTCATCCAGCGTACCTTTATCTTTTGCGTCGTTCACGGTGTTCAGGGTGAAGGTTTTCAGGCCGCTGAAGGAAAAATCCAGGCCGGGACGATCGGTCATCGGGCGGGGAAAACGGTACTGCCCCTCTCGACCCTTTTCCGCAAGGGCAGCTACCCGGGGGCCACCCGGATAATCCAGCCCCAGCATTTTCGCAGTTTTATCGAACGCCTCGCCGGCGGCATCATCCACCGATTCACCCAGCATCTGGTACTCACCAATGCCATCCACCCGCACTAACTGGGTATGGCCACCGGACACCAGCAGCGCGACAAACGGGAACGCCGGCGGATTGTCCTCCAGCATGGGCGCCAGTAGGTGACCTTCCATATGATGCACGCCCAACACCGGAATCCCCAGTGCAAACCCCAAGGCATGCGCCACCGAGCCGCCCACCATCAGGGCACCCACTAACCCCGGCCCGGCGGTATAGGCGATACCTTCGATATCGGAACGGGCTTTACCGGCTTGAGCCAGTACCTCATCGCATAAAGGAAGCAGCTTGCGGACATGATCCCGGGAGGCCAGCTCAGGCACCACGCCGCCATAATCGGCGTGCATACCGATTTGACTGTAAAGGGCATGGGCCAGCAGTCCCCGCTGAGCGTCAAACAGGGCTACACCGGTCTCATCGCAGGAGGTTTCAATACCAAGAATCAGCATAATGGGCACTACATCCAAGGGGTGTCGGGTACGTGGGCGGCATTTTAGCAGAAACCCGAAAGCTTCCGGCAGTTTCGTTGAACAGTGATTGACCTTGGCCAGCCCAGCGGCTATCATTGCCGCCCTAAATTAGCACTGGTCGAGTTTTAGCCAATCTGACCAGGGATCGAGCCCGTACGGCACTGGCCGACGGAACAAATTGAAACCGAATCTATCAGGTAGGTGATTTTCGAATGCCAGCTGTTAAAGTGAAAGAGAATGAGCCGTTTGACGTAGCACTGCGTCGCTTCAAGCGTTCCTGCGAGAAGGCCGGTGTACTGTCTGAAGTACGTCGTCGTGAGCACTACGAGAAGCCGACCGCTGTTCGTAAGCGTAAAGCAGCTGCTGCCGTTAAGCGTCATCTCAAGAAGCTTCAGCGGGAACAGCGCAAGTTCGAGCGTCTGTACTGAGTTCAGGCGCGCATCGACTGCACAACTGATTGCCGGAACGGCGTTTCGCCCCACCCGGCAAGCTGAAAATGCCGCCGAGGCCTGGCTTCGGCGGCATTTTTGGCTATGGCGAAAATGCCTTCGCACCCGGCACCCCGGCTGAAGTGGAGCCACCATGAGCGGATTGATCCCTCAACGCTTTGTTGAAGACCTGCTGGATCGCATTGATCTGGCGGAGCTGATCGGTTCGCGCATCACGCTGAAAAAAGCCGGAGCCAACTACAAGGCCTGCTGCCCGTTTCACGACGAGAAGACGCCATCATTTAACGTTCGACCGGACAAAGGCTTCTATCACTGTTTTGGCTGTGGAGCCCATGGCGATGCCATCAGCTTTGTTCGCGAATTTGAGGGCCTGGGTTTCACCGAAGCGGTAGAAGAACTGGCCAAGCGTGCCGGGCTGGAAGTGCCGTACGACCGAGCTGCCAAACAGGAAATGCAACAGGCGCGGACACTGACCGATGCCCTGGAGTTTGCCAACCGGTTCTATCACTCAGCACTGACCAGTCAGCAAGGCGGTTATGCCCGGGACTACCTGAAGCAGCGGGGACTGGATGAAAACATTATCCAGCAGTATCAGATTGGTTTTGCACCGGGCACCGGCACGGCACTTTACGACGCCGCCCCGAAGGATCTTAAAGCACCACTGATTGAGACCCGCACGGTGTCGGACCAGTACGGCCGCCCCAGGGATCTGTTCCGCAACCGGGTTATGTTTCCCATCCGGAACACCCGAGGCAAAACCATCGCCTTCGGCGGGCGCACGCTGGGCGACGACAAGGCCAAGTACATTAACTCGCCGGAATCGGACGTTTTCCACAAGAGCCGGGAAATCTACGGCCTGTTCGAGGCCCGGCAAGCCATTCGACAACTGGACAAGTTGCTGGTGGTCGAAGGCTATATGGATGTGATTGCGCTGGCCCAGCACGGCATCCATTACGCGGTGGCGACTCTGGGGACGGCCACCAACCAGGACAGCCTGACCGCACTGCTTCGGCACGTTCGGCATATCGTGTTCTGTTTTGACGGCGACCAGGCAGGTTTTCGGGCAGCGGACAGGGCCATGGAGAACGCCCTGGAGCTGATGGCAGACGGGCTGCACCTGCAGTTTCTCATGCTGCCAGAAGGCGAAGACCCGGACACACTGGTGCGCAAAGAAGGGCCGGACGCATTTCAGAAGCGTATTGAGGGCGCTACACCCTTCTCACGCTATCTGTTTGATCGCCAGAGCGAGGGCCTTGATCTGCAGTTGCCCGAACACCGAGGCGAACTTCGGGCACGGGTTGAGCCCTTGCTGAACAAGATGCCCCGCAGCACGTTGCGGGACGCCATGTGGCACGAAATGCTGCGCCTTTGCGGCGGCCGCAACCAGTGGCAGAACCGCCAGCAGGGCCAGAATTACAAGGCACGGGGCTGGCGCGGTGAAGGCCAAAGCCGGCCCACGGAAGAGCGGATTGACGTAAAACTCAGCAAAGACAGCACCTTGTGCCTGGCCTTGCTGGAAGCACCGGAACTGGCAACCGAAGTGAAAGCTCTGGCAGACAGCACCCGGCAGCTTGAACGCGCGGGGCGTTTTGCCCGCTGGTTACTGGAAGAAAAAATTCAGACCCGCAAGACACTGGTCGCGGGGCTGGCCACGAACAAACAGGCCAGGGACAGGTTTTACAACCTGTTTGACGAACTGGAGCACATACCGGCCCGGGAAAGCACACTGGCGGCTGCCAGAGAGCTGTTAAGCCCGAATGAAGAGGCCGCGCGTCAGCAGAGGCTGGCAACCCTGCTCCGGAACCTGGCACAGCTTTCCCCGGAAGAACGGGAGGAGCTGCGAACGCTCAGCGCCGGTACGTTAAATCCGAAGGCTGAAAGCTGAGCACTTGAAACCTGTTGCCCTGATCACCATCTAACCATTCGGTGGCAGCGCAACCGAGCGACAGCTATAATGGCTGTTTAACTTTTTTCCTTTTTAAAAGCGAGTTCACAGGGTGTCTATGTCAGGCAATTCGCAGAAATCACGTTTGAAAGACCTCATCGCACGAGGCAAGGAACAAGGTTACCTGACTTACGCCGAGGTAAACGATCACCTCCCGGAAGATATCGCAGATCCGGATCAGGTTGAAGACATTATCCGGATGATCAACGACATGGGTATCCAGGTGTGCGAAGAGACACCAGACGCGGATACCCTGCTGATGACCGAAGGTGACTCCACTGCCGACGAAGCTGCTGCCGCCGAAGCCGCTGCTGCTCTTGCCGCCGTTGAGACCGACGCTGGCCGCACCACAGATCCGGTGCGCATGTACATGCGCGAGATGGGCACTGTTGAGCTGCTGACCCGCGAAGGCGAGATCGTCATCGCCAAGCGCATCGAGGAAGGCATCCGCGACGTCATGGCCGCTGTAGCACATTTCCCGGGCACTGCCGGCACCGTGATTCAGGCCTACGACCGCATCATCGAGAATGAAGGTCGCATCAGCGACATCGTGACCGGCTTCCTCGACCCGGATGACGCCGAGCCGTTCATGGGTGAAGACACCAGCACCGAAGACACCTCTGCTGACGACAGCGATACCAGCAGCGATGACGACGATGACGACAGCACCAGCGAAGACGACAACGACAACGGGCCAGACCCGGAAGAAACCCGGCTGCGCTTCGAGCTGCTGAAAGAGAAGCTGGACGCTGCCGAGAAGGCCCTGGCCAAACACGGCCGTGGACACAAGAAAACCCAGGAAGCCCTGAACGAACTGGGCCAGGTTTTCGCCCCGTTCAAGCTGGCCAACAAGGCGTTTGACGAGCTGGTGAACGTCGTTCGTTCAACCAACGACCTGGTCCGCGAGAATGAGCGCGCCATCATGCAGATCTGTGTACGCGACTGCAAAATGCCGCGCAAAGACTTCATCAAATGGTTCCCGGGCAACGAAACTGATCTTGAGTGGGCCGGCGAAATTGCCGCCACCAAAAAGCCCTATGCGGCCGCTATCGGTGAGCGTGTGGACGAAATCGTTCGCCTGCAGAAGCGCATCCAGAACGTTCAGACCGAAGTGGATCTGGACGTAGCCGACATCAAGGAAATCAACCGCCGGGTGTCTATCGGTGAGGCGAAAGCCCGCCGCGCCAAAAAGGAAATGGTTGAGGCCAACCTGCGTCTGGTTATTTCCATCGCCAAGAAATACACCAACCGCGGCCTGCAGTTCCTGGATCTGATCCAGGAAGGCAACATTGGCCTGATGAAGGCGGTGGACAAGTTCGAGTACCGTCGTGGCTACAAGTTCTCCACCTACGCTACCTGGTGGATTCGCCAGGCCATCACCCGCTCCATCGCGGATCAGGCCCGCACGATCCGGATTCCGGTGCACATGATCGAGACGATCAACAAGCTCAACCGCATCTCCCGCCAGATGCTGCAGGAGATGGGCCGCGAGCCCACACCCGAGGAGCTGGGCGAGCGCATGGATATGCCGGAAGACAAGATCCGCAAGGTGCTGAAGATCGCCAAGGAGCCGATCTCCATGGAAACACCCATTGGTGACGACGAAGACAGCCATCTGGGCGATTTCATCGAAGATATCCAGGCTCTGTCGCCAGTGGATTCTGCCACCGCTGAAGGCCTGCGCGAAGCCACCCGCTCCGTGCTGGCCGGCCTGACCGCTCGGGAATCCAAAGTACTGCGCATGCGCTTTGGTATCGAGATGAACACCGACCACACTCTGGAAGAAGTCGGCAAGCAGTTCGACGTTACGCGGGAGCGTATCCGTCAGATCGAAGCCAAGGCCCTGCGCAAACTGCGGCACCCTTCCCGCTCCGATCACCTGCGCGGCTTCATTGACGACCAAGGCAACGGTTAATCCCCAAGACAGTAGCGGGCGCCACCCCTCGTGGGTATAATGGCGCCCGTTTTCTTTTCCGGGCCTATAGCTCAGTTGGTTAGAGCAGGGGACTCATAATCCCTTGGTCGCTGGTTCGAGTCCAGCTGGGCCCACCATCTCCCAAACTTCTGTCCAACTTATTTACACATACGCCTCCAACCTTCTCTTAAGCACTGCCCAAGCCTCTGTTTTAACGTCAAATAATCCTATTGGCACACACTGTGCTAAAAGTCAGACGTAAGTACAGATCGCGGCTTCGCCGCACTGCGTTCAGGGCTTGCCCTGAGAGAAGGTGAAAAATGAAACAGATTACAAAGCAGATAACACACGTTATTGCGGCTCTGGCATTAACCTGGTCTGCTGGGGCTATGGCCCTGATCCTTGGCCCCGCAGACGCCGACAAAACTGTCGACGTAGGCCCCCCAAATCCAGCGCTTGACGCCGGTGACGTTGCAGCCCTTTTTGGAACGTCCGACCTCACTTTGCTTTACAAGTCCAACTACGAAGGCCCGGAAGAAGGCTCCTACCAATCCTTCTACTCCACCAGTTTCACCGGAGACCCTAACAACGCGGTGATCAGCTGGGATGGCCCGGACTACATTGTGTGCCCTGAGTGCTATCTGGTTGTCAAAGACGGCAACGAGCCACAATACCTGTTCAACATCGGCAGCTGGAATGGCCAGGACGTACTGGATCTTCAGGGCTTTTATCCGAACAGAGGCGCCATTTCTCATGTAGCGATCTTTGGCAAGTCCGTTCCTGTACAGGTTCCTGAGCCAGGAACACTGGGCCTGCTGGGACTTGGCATTCTGGGCATGCTCACAATCAGAAGAAAGTTACAGAAACCTGCCTGAGTGTCGACATTCTTTACATGCCACTAAAGCTCCCTCGGGGAGCTTTTTTTGTGCCCGTTCACAAAACTGCAAACATTAAGTAACAGAAATACACAGAAGCCCACCTTTTAAGCTCATGAGTTTTCAGCCGTTTTAGACAATTCTTGAGGTACGTGGTTCTACCGACACCCTGTCGTGTCAAAAATGCCAACGTCCCGATCAGACAAGCCTCATACACTAAAACCTGAACAAGCGTACCAGTCCTGAAAGGAATCCCTCGGGACTGAGCACAAAAACAATGAGTGAACGGAGTGTATACATGGTTCTTTCCCCCCGATTCTCAGTACGGGCGGTATCCCTTGCCGTTGCAGCAGTTTCCGCCTCCCTGTCCATGCCCACCAGTGCCAGTATGGGCAACCTGGGCACCAGTTATGGTGTAATGCCGGTCGATGTGGCCACCGCCCAGTCCCTTTCGATGTTCAATGAGCAGGTTTCTGCCACCTACTACAATCCGGCAGCGCTGACGAAAGATCCTCGTGGCGAGCTTACGGCGGGTATCCTTCATTCTGAACAGGAGCTGCGCTCCGATAATCCCAACGCCAGCGGGGACATTGTCTCCGACTCCCCGAGCCAACACGTTTTGATCGGCATGAAGACCAACCTTGGGTCACTCACCCGGTTCGGGCACCCCATCTATCTCGGGTTTATTGCGGGCGTGGAAAAGTACGGTAAGGAGATGCTGGCTTTCAGCTCTGAAACCAGCGAGAGCGGACAGTTCCTTCAATACGGGAAAGAACCTTTGTTCCTTAACATCGGTGGTGCAACCCCGATCTGGCGCGGTATTTCCGCCGGTGCTTCGGTTCGGGTAACGCTCGAAGCGACCGCTAATCTTGATGCCGTCTCGACGCTGGGCGGCGAAACCAGCCGTGAGCGCCTTGCGGTCAATGCCGAGCCTTCTCTGAAGACGATTCTGGGCACGAACATCGATCTGGGCAGCACATTTTGTCCTGAATCTGACTGTTTCCTGAACGGATGGGAAACGGCGCTGACCTACCGGACGAAGTCATCGGCCTCAACCACAGTCGACTCCAACATCATCGTGACCCAGACCATCCCGGATCCCGGGCTCAGCCTGGCTGTGACAACCATCGACTCATTCCAGCCGGAAACGATTGCCATCGGCACACAATACTCCGGTGAGGGCTGGCGCATCGGCGGCAGTATCGAACAACAGAACTGGTCGGAACTGGAAGACGAATTCAGCGGCGACTCCATCAAGGATCAAGGTTCCGTGGCCTCCGGAAACCGGATCGGTTTCGACGACATCCTGATTCCCCGCCTTGGTGCGGAATATCAGTTGAACAAGAACTTCGCCCTTCGTGGCGGTGTTGCCTACGAAGAGTCTCCCCTTAAAACCACTCGTAATCCGGAGCTCAACTACCTGGATACCGACAAACTGGTGGTCGGCCTTGGTATCAGTGCCACTTACGACCGAACCCGCCTGCTCGCCTACCCGGTGCGGCTCGACCTGGGCTATCAGTACCAGCAACTGCAGGAGCGCGACTTCACCGTGGTGGACTACGACGGTGACGAAACCAGTGTCACTGCCGATGGTGATATCCACGTATTCAGCGGATCCATCACCCTGAAGTTCTGAGGAGGCTTGCCATGAAGTACAACAAGACCCTGGCACTGATTCCGGCCATTTTGCTGGCCGCCTGCGGCGGTGGCGACAAACAGTCCATTGACGAAAAACCCAGACCCGGCTCGATGGTCTATTCCTTCCCGATGGATGGGCAGGCTGATATCAGCCCGAAAGCCGACATCGTACTGCGCTTCTCTCATGCGATTACCGATGATGAAGCAACCCTGCAGAACAAGATCACCCTGCAGAGTAACGACCAGCCCCAGCCCTTTACCGTGACCTTGATCGATAATGGCAAAAGTCTGAAGCTTGAGCCTGCTAACCCGCTTGCAACCGGCGAAGAATTCACCGTAACCTTCCAGGAGCCGCTGGCCGCCGAGGGCGGCCGGCAAATCACTACTCCGAACGCGACAGGTGATGACGGCATCCAGTTCGCAACCCGTGGCGCCTATGCGGGTCTCGCGGGGCTGGCCAACACCGCAGACACTTTCGACATTGCCTGGCAAGTGCCCGCCAGCGACAGCCCATTCCAGGCCATGAATTTTTCGACCTTCCGGTTTGCCATGACGCAACCGGTTCATCCTGAATGGCAATCACTCGGCGGCAGTATTCAGCTACAGGACGCCAGCGGTGAAGAGGTTCCGGCGACGGTACTGGTTAAAGGCAACCGCATTACGGTTGACCCCTGCGTAACCCCCGAACTGTCGCAGTGCGGCAGCAAGCAGGATATTCTCGACACCGGTGAAACCTACACCCTGCATTTGACCAACCTCGCCAGCCTGACCGACAGCAGTGAGGACAACCGCTTCACCGGGGAATTCACCTTTACCCCGAGAGACACGGGCCCAACGGTTGTATTGCAACAGACTGCCGTGGATTCCGGCAACGGTGAGCTGAGCTCCGTGCTCAACGGCCAGGCCCTCAATGCCGTAACGCTCAACTCGGTACTCCAGGGCGAAGCCGGCCCCTCTCAACAAACCGGGGACCTGTTTGCCGAGCTCGCCTACGCCCCTGCGTTTGATGCTGACGAAGCACTGCCGCTGCGCATTCCCAAGGGCAGTGTGCTGGAAAGCACCAGCCTGAACGTACTCGTGGGTGGCAAGGTACAGGTTCTGGATGCCGCGACCGGCGAAGACCAGCAAACCGGCACCATCAAAGTGACCATGCTCTCGGATGCATCCGGCTACATGAGCCCGAACCAGTACACCGATGACATCAATGCCCCGCGGCATATCACCCTGTTCATGGACGTATCCATGAACACGGAGGCAGCACAGCCGAATGCCGCGCTTTCCCAGGATCTGATGGGGGTTGAACTGCGCGGTATTGCTCTGGTTCGGGACGGCGTTCTGACCATCGACGCCATCGGCATGGTGGAACCAAACCTGCTGGGCCAGGAATTCACCGATTCCACCATTGCCTTCCATCTGCAGGCCGCAACCGATGCCGACTCGGTTCTGGATGCCGAAAACCTGCGGGAACTGGATGCCACACCACCCAGCCTGGTGAGCTGGATGCCCGGCCCTGCGAACGCCGTTCCGCCAACCCGGCAGTCCATGCAGCGCCCGGGCGACCCGATCATTCTGTTCTTTGATGAGCCGCTTGATCCGAAATCAATCGAAACTGGCATCACGGTGTCGGAAAACGGCACCCCGATTGACGTTCAGCATGCTATCGACGGCACCACGGTAACCCTGAACAAAGCCGGCGGTCTGGAACATGGCAAAACCTATGATGTGAGCGTCAACGGCGTCTCCGATCTGGCCGGGAATGTCGTCGCCCTGGATACGCTGACCTTCTCACTGGATCCCATCGAAGGCAACAACGATGAGGTTCGCCCGCCACTGGCACTTACTACCTATCCCGGTTTCCCCTGCGAAACCAATCACAGCGCACTGGACCTTGCCAATGGCGTGCTTGGCCAGTGCTATGATGTGAGGGGCGATGCCTATAACGGAGGACGGTCAGCAACAGTCGACACCATGCCGGTAAGTGAAATGCCGGCGGATCGGCCCATCACCGTGGTTTTCTCAAAATCGATGGACATCAACTCCTTTATTCTCGGCCAGACCTTCGCCGTTGAGAAAGTGACTCAGTCCGGTATCGGCGCGGGAACTGTGAGCGTTGTCGAGAGCGTGCCCGGACGGCTAGAGAAAAACACTCAGCGGGTGCGGTTCTTTCCGGATCAACCCTGGGAACCCGGTGCTCACTATCGTTATACCCTGGCATCCTCAGAGAGCTCTGGCGCCTGCTCGCCCGGGAGCTACAGCGCAATCTGCGACACCGATGGCCTGGCTCTGAAAACGGATCTGCTCGAGGGTCTGAACGACCCGGATGGTGGAAATGATCCGCTGGTGATCTATTTTACGGCCACAGAAGCGGTCTCGACGGTATTCACACCGCTGAGGAACCTTCCCATTCGCGATACCAACTCGAACTTCCTGATTGACTGCAATCCCTATGACAGCAGCAAGGGTAACCGGGCATTTGAGAATACCGACGACTGCCTCGAGCCGTTTGCCCATGAAGGCAGTGATGCGGAGGGATGGGCACCCTCTGCCAACGCAACCAAGCTGGCCGTTCGCAATCAAACAGCTCAAGCCAGCGCTCTTGCCGGTGGTAATGTACCGGCGCAGGTCGGTTGTGACGCCGGCGAAGGGGTCTCCTGCCCTCGCAGCAAGTTCATTTATCAGACCTACGCCCTTAACACCGAGGTAAAAGGCCCCGGTACCTATGATCCGGATCCAACCGTTGAGGGTGATGAGATCGAGGGCATTCTTGTGGATCTCTATCCAACACTGCTCGCAACCAGCTCCATCAGCGTTTTCACCAAGATCAAGCTGGCAGGCCTTATTCCACTGCAGGAAGAAACGGTGACAAACACCCAGGTTCTCAGGATGCGTTACGCGAAAGATGATCCTTCGTGCACCGGTAGCAACTGCGCACGCAACTCACTCATTCCCGGGGTGATCGCTGAAGGCGAAAATGGACAGCCAGTGTTCATCACCAAGGCGGACCTGCTGCTGGACGCTCCAGACATGGTCATTCCACTGGGCGGCACCCATGATCTCTATGGCCGGCCATTCACTCTCGACCTCAAAGGAGACATCACCTTCTTTGATGACGGGCGTATGCAAATCGAGCAACGTAATGTGAATTTTGTTGGCAATGCGGATGAGCTTCTGGTGACAGCCAACACGGCGGGAATCTCTCAGATCGGCCTGGTAACCATCAAGTTACCGCTGGAGATTCCGGTTGGTGGCACCTACCTCAACTTCATCTCCAACCCGGTCAAAGACCTACCTGCACAGTACGAATAAAACACGGGTTACTCAGGTCTACCCTCCTCAGGCCAGTCTCCAGACTGGCCTTTTTTGTGGGCCTTTCGGGGCCACAATCGCAATCGGTTTTTCATTCCGGGTCGTTTTCCTGATAATCTGGTTGCAATATGAAACCCAACAACAAGAATTCCGGGAGAGCCTGCATGGAAAACGGCGTCCACTACCGCACCTGTCACCTCTGCGAAGCCATGTGTGGCGTTGCCATTGAGGTCAACAACGGCAAGATCACCAGTATCAAGGGCGACGACCAGGATCCTCTGAGCCAGGGCCACATCTGCCCCAAAGCCGTCGCACTTCAGGATCTGCATGAAGACCCGGAGCGCCTGAAGAAGCCGATACGCAAAACTGCCCAGGGCTGGGAAGAGCTATCCTGGGAGGACGCCTTTGATCTGGTTGCCGAGAAGCTTCATGGAATTCGGAAAACCTACGGCCGGAACAGTATCGGGGTCTACCTCGGCAACCCCAATGTTCACAATCACGGCGCGCTGATGACCACCATGCCGTTTTTGCGGGCCATCGGCACCCAGAATCGCTTCTCTGCCACGTCCAACGACCAGCTACCGCACATGTTGGCCAGCCTGGAGATGTTTGGTCACCAGATTCTGTTTCCGATTCCCGACATCGACCATACTGACCTATTCATCTGTATTGGCGGCAACCCGATGGCCTCAAACGGTAGTCTGATGACCGTACCGGACATCCGGGGCCGCCTGAAAGCACTGCGTCAACGGGGCGGGAAACTCGTGGTGATTGATCCCCGGCGCACTGAAACCGCCCGCCTGGCCGACGACTTCCATTTTATCCGGCCCGGCACCGATGCCTTCCTGCTGATGGCCATGGTACACACTCTGTTCGAAGAGAACCTAGTGGACCCTGGCGCGGCCGAGCGGCTGGTGAAAGACGTGGATCTTCTTCGCCTGGCCGCCCTGTCGTTCTCACCGGAAGCGGTAACCAGGCACACCGGCGTTGAGGCTGAGGCCATCCGGCAGCTGGCGCGACAGCTGGCCAAAACCCCACGGGCCGCCCTGTATACCCGAATGGGCACCAGCACTCAGGCGTTTGGCGGTACCACCACGTGGCTGGCGTACTGCCTGAATATCCTGACCGGCAAGCTGGATATACCCGGTGGCGTACTGTTTACCCAACCGGCGGTGGATCTGGTGGCACTCGGCGCCATGTCCGGGCAGCGCGGGCATTTCGGAAAGCGCCACAGCCGGGTTCGCGGTCTACCGGAATTTGCGGGAGAGTATCCGGCCAGCACCATGGCCGATGAAATGCTTACACCGGGCGAAGGTCAGGTCCGTGCCTTTGTGACCGTGGCCGGCAACCCTGTGCTATCAAGTCCTAACGGCCAGCGACTGGAGTCAGCCCTGGAGGGGCTGGATTTCATGGTGTCCGTGGATTACTACCTGAACGAAACCACCCGCCATGCCGATGTCATTCTGCCGCCCACGGCGGCCCTGGAGCGCAGTCACTATGATCTGATCTTCAGCCAGTTTGCCGTACGCAACGTAGCCAAGTACAGCGAAGCACTGTTTCCAGCAGCGGACGACGCCCGCCACGACTGGCAGATTCTGCTGGAGCTCGCACACCGTCTGGAGCAACAGCGCAAAGGCGGGCGCCTGCCCCTACGCTCGGAAATGGGCTGGAGGGCGTTCAAAAAACTGGGACCAGATCCGATTCTGGATCTGCTCTTGCGAACAGGCCCCTATGGTGCCGACGCCGGCCCGGTGCGCCCATTCGCCCAAACCGCCATCGAACTGGTGATGGACATTCTTCCGGAGCGTAACCCCCTCAAAGGCCTGGCCCGGCTGAGCCCACTCAACCGACGTTGGGATGAATTACCAAAAGGCCTATCACTTTCTGCTCTGAAAGCCGCACCGCATGGCATCGACCTCGGCCCCCTGCAACCGGCGTTACCGGAAAGGCTGTTCACCCGCGATGGTCTGATTCAGATGGCACCTCGCCGCTATCTCGCGGATGTGGAGCGCATGCAGGCTACCCTTGAATCTGCCCCCGCTGACGGCCTGCTGTTGATTGGCCGTCGCCATGTCCGCAGCAACAACTCGTGGATGCACAACAGCCAGCGTCTGGTCAAAGGCAAAGGCCGCTGCACCCTGCTTATCCACCCGGACGATGCCAGCAAACGAGCGTTGAACCCCGGAGATCATGCCGAGGTTTCGGTTCAGGGGCGAGACGTGGTGATCCCGGTGGAAATCACCGAAGACATTATGCCGGGTGTGGTGTCCATCCCCCACGGTTGGGGTCACCATCGATCAGGCACCGGCCAATCAGTGGCATCGTCCCACGCCGGGGTCAGCATCAACGATCTGTTGGATGATGCCCTGGTGGATCCGGTTTCGGGAACCTCGGTCTTGAACGGCCAGGCGGTTGATGTCAGAGTCTGGCAACCCGAACCTCAACAGAAACAGGCCTGATAGCGGCCTCTTGAACAAACAGGAGTGTAACCATGCCCAGAGGGCTGCAATTGGTCTTTATTGCCATCGGGCTGGTTATTATCGGTGTGTTACTGGTGTATATCTGGCGCCAATCTCGGCTGCTGTCCGAACAGCGGCTGCGCCAGAAGAAAACCGAGGAGTTTCAGGCCCGGCGCCGGGACGAAATGATTGAAAGTATCCGGATTATCGCCATGGCGGTAGAGGAAGACCAGGTTGAGTATTCCGAGGCCTGTCTGAGATTCAAGGGTCTGCTGGATTACCTGGCCCCGGAACTGCTGGAAAAACCACCCTTTCAGGTGTTCCAGACGGTGCACGACAAGATTCAGCACATGCCCACGCATCAGGCGAGGAAGAATACCGACTCTGCGACCATCCGGGAAATGGACAAAGAACGGTTTGCCGTGGAAAGGGAGCACTCCGATGAAATCCGTCAGGCTGCCACAGCAATCCGCCATCATCGCTTTGACTGACGCCCGTATTTTGTAACTTTTTGTTACCGATCGGACGCCCGCTTCAAAAATATGTCAAAGCAAATCAATAGCTTTTAGCCTCAAGGAAAGCTGACACCATGCTCATTTATGTAATCTGCATGCAGTCGCCTTTCCTTTTCCCGGAGCTTGTCTAAATTTAAAACAGGAGGCCGCTCCCACCACACTGGATCAGCCTCCCCGTTGTTTTCTCCTGACAAGTTTGGACGACTCTGCAACAAGCGGGTGAACTTGCCGGCCTCAATGGCCGGCCCTTTTTTATCCGCCCTGACTCATCATCCCGGCCATGGCCATAATGCTGTCTTTTCGGCGCACCAGCTCATCAAACTGTTCCTGAACCAGCTCCCTGTCCAGACCCAGCTCATCATAGACAGCCTGAGTTGCAGACTCACCCGCGCCCAAGGCAACACCCCGCTCGGTCAGCAACTGCCGCCCCAGCCACAAGAGACGGGCATATACATTGTGAGGCCCGTCATAGGCGGGATTCTTCTGGTAACGAATAGCCAGTGTCACTTCGTCCGGCATACCCCAGTTTTCCATCAACTGCGCCGCAATCTGCTCCCGGGTGATCCCCAGCAGGTAATGCTCGATGACACTGGAATCAATGTGCGGGCTCACCTCCAGCGAGCGGCAGACCAGCTTGAAATGCGGAGGGAACACCTGCGCCAGTACCAGATGCCCGAAGTTGTGGAGCAAACCGGCCAGATAGGCGAGACCAAACAGAGGTCGCTGCCCTCGAGGCATCATACTCGCGAGAATACCTGCAGACTGAGCCTGCCAGATGGCCTGCTGCCAGTAATCAACATAACCGTCCGGGTGATCCTGCGGGTGCTTCAGGGCACGCCCCAGTGCCAGGCCCATGGCCAGATTCATCACCAAATCAAAACCCAACACCCGGGATACTGCATCGTGGACGGAATGCACCCGCCCTGCAGCGGCGTAGAACGATGATGACGCCCAACTCACGACCTGGGCTGCCAGGCTCGGATCGCTCTCCACCACATCCACCAGGTCCCCCATTACCGCATTAGGGTTTACCCGCAGATGAATGATGCGCTGGGCAGTCTCAGGCAAGGGCGGCAGCTCCAGCGTATCCTCCAGTCGCTGCTGAATACGCAAGCCGGTGAACCTTTTGATGGCGGAATGCAGCTGGTCACGGTCGGCGGCGTGATTGTCAAGATTGACGGAGATATTTGCGATATCCACCGCAAAATCGTGTCGGGCGGCCTTTGCGGTCAACTGGCGGAAATCTTCGGCCGGCATCATCAGGCCCAGGTCCTGTTCCCCCAACTCCAGCGCAACCGCCTCGAGTTCGTCCACACGCCGGTCAACTACAGTCGGCCAACCGGTGAGTGATGGCAGCGCCGGCAACTCCTGAAGCCCGGCTTTCTGGCGGACCCGAACCTGCTCGCGCCGCTGCATCATTCTCAGATCCCGCCCCAGACGCTTGTTCAGGGCTTCCAGATCGAGCATATCGTTGCGACGGCAGATGGCCTGCAGATTACCTTGATCGTCACTGAGCAGTACCATTCGAAGCAAATGGCCGGTATCAATCTGGCTTACGCTCCGGAACGATACACCGGGGGCGTTATCACCAAGTGCCTGCTGTACCACAACAGGAAGTTCCATAGCATTCTCCGGACAAAGGTTATCAATCAGTTTTCATGCATTTTGCAGTCATTAACGCGACATTAACAGGCCAATATCGGCCACGAGCACAGGCGTTATGAAATTCATGACCAACACTATACGTCGCCATAACGAATTTTCTCACCCAGCCACCGTCTGATAAGTGCTGAGACTACCCGAGGCTCCCTCATCAGGCTCGGAGCCATGTCACGAATGGGTTCAATCCAACCCTTGTCGCGTTCAAAATCGGCCAGGCGAAACTGCATCAAGCCAGTCTGGCGAGTACCCAGCACTTCTCCAGGCCCCCGAATCTCAAGATCCTTTTCGGCGATAAAGAAGCCATCCTGACTGTCCCGCAGCGCCTGTAACCTGGCCTTGCCATTATTGGACAGGGGCGGGTGATACATCAGCACGCAGAAACTGGCTTGCTCACCGCGGCCAACCCGGCCCCGCAGCTGATGCAACTGCGCCAGCCCGAGCCGCTCCGGGTTCTCGATAATAATCAGAGAGGCATTGGGCACATCGACGCCGACCTCGATCACCGTGGTAGCTACCAGCAAGTCCAGTTCACCGTCTTTGAAACGCTCCATTACCGCGGCTTTTTCCTGGGCTTTCAGGCGGCCATGAACAAGGCCAATGGACAGGTCCGGCAACCTCTCAACCAACTCCTGGGCGGTCACTTCCGCCGCCTGGCACTGAAGCGCCTCGGATTCTTCAATCAGAGTGCATACCCAGTAGGCCTGCCGCCCTTCCCTGCAGGCCTGGCGTACCCGCTCAATGATGTCGTCCCGGCGGCTCTCCGGCAGCACAATCGTTTCAATGGGCTTACGCCCCGGCGGCAGCTCATCAATCACGGAGGTATCGAGGTCGGCATAGGCGCTCATGGCCAGGGTTCGCGGTATGGGCGTCGCCGTCATGATCAACTGGTGCGGCGCCAGCGTTCCTCCAACCCCTTTCTCTCTCAGGGCCAGCCGCTGATGCACGCCAAAACGGTGCTGTTCGTCGACAATCACCAGCGCCAGGCGCTGGAATACCACGTCATCCTGAAACAGGGCATGGGTACCAATGGCAATCTGAGCACGGCCCTCGGCGACCGCATTCAATGCTGAGTGCCGGGCCTTGCCTTTCACCTTCCCCGACAACCAGACCAGCTCCACATCCAATGGCTCCAGCCAATTACGGAAGTTCTGATAGTGCTGCTCCGCCAGAATTTCGGTAGGTGCCATCAAGGCTACCTGGGCGCCGGCTTCGATGGCTTGCAGGGCCGACAGAGCGGCGACCACGGTTTTTCCCGAGCCGACATCACCCTGAACCAGGCGAAGCATCGGCACCGGCTGGCTCAGATCCTGCCGGATATCGGCCATCACATGGCGCTGGGCACCGGTCAGACTAAACGGCAGTTGCTCCAGAAATCGCTCTGCCCGGTCTCCCGCTGGTAGCAGCGGCAAGGCCTCCCGGGCCTGTATCTGCTCCCGGACCTGCAACAGGCTAAGCTGATGCGCCAGCAACTCCTCCATCACCAGCCGCTGCTGAGCCGGGTGCTTTCCCTCTACCAGCAGATGCACCGGGGCGCCGGCCGGAGGCAAATGCACCAGGCGAACAGCCTCGGTTATGCCGGGCAACTGGTAGTCCGCCAGCAGTGCCGGGGGCAGCCAGTCCTTGATGGGGTAGCGATCCAGATAGCTCAGGGCCTGCTGACACAGCCCCCTGACCCGGGGCTGTTGAATGCCCTCGGTCAGCGGATACACCGGCGTGAGCGTCGCCTGTTCGGCCGACGGCATGGGAGGTGGATTGGTCTGGTACTCCGGATGGTAGAATTCGTAACCGGCCCGGCCCGGTCGCACTTCGCCGAAACAGCGTACTCGCGTGCCTTCAGCAAGCTGGTTTTTCTGGGCGGCATTGAAGTGAAAAAACCGCATCACCAGAAACCCGGTGTCATCCCGCAACGTCACCTGCAGGCTGCGCCGACGCCCCATCACCAGGTCGGCCTTCATGACCTCACCTTCCACAACGGCAATATCGCCGATACGCAGGCTGCCCATGGGCACTACGCGGGTGCGGTCTTCATAACGGTAGGGAAGATGGAACAGGAGATCCTGAATGGAGTGGATGCCCAGCCTGGCAAGTATTTCCGCCAGGGCGCTTCCTACGCCCTTGAGCTGGGTTACCGGGATGTCCTCCAGTGACGTCATACGGCCCTCAGGCGCTTTCAGCAACCGCCGGTGTGTCGGTTTTGGCTTTTTCAATCACCCGGCACTGGCTAGCCGCCAGTGACAGTACATCGATGGCTTTGGGCCGCGGGAAGGTTACACGCCAGGCCAGCGCCACGGTTCGGAAAGGCACCGGCGCCGCAAAAGGCCGCACCGCAAGGATATCTTCCTGGTATTTGATGGCAGTGGCGGCCGACAGCGGCAGTACCGTGATTCCCAGACCGGAGGCCACCATGTGCCGGATGGTTTCCAGCGAACTGCCCTCGGTCACCAGCTCCGGTCTGCCGTTATCCGCCCGTTTGGTGATGGCATCCACCAGGGGCGGACATGACTCCAGCACCTGATCCCGGAAACAGTGGCCGGGCCCGAGCAGCAACAATTGCTCTTTCGCCATCTCTTCGGCCGTCACCTGCTCTTTCTCTGTCAGCGGATGATCTGCTGGCAGCAGCACCACAAACGGCTCATCGTAAAGCGGCAGGGTTACTACTTCCGGCTCTTCAAACGGCAGGGCAATGATGATGGCATCCAACTCTGAGTGCCGCAGCTTCTGGCGCAGGCTGGCGGTGTAGTTCTCTTCTATGTACAGGGGCATGTCTGGCGCTGCTCTGCGCAGCTCCGGTAATAAATGCGGGAACAGGTAGGGTCCGATGGTGTAAATCGCGCCGACCTTCAATGGCGAATTGAGCTGATTCTTGCCGTCCTGCGCCATATCCTTGATCACGCCCACCTGGTCCAGAACCCGCTGGGCCTGCTCAATGATACGCTGGCCAACTTCGGTCACCCGAATACTGCTTTTGCTGCGCTCGAACAATGGGATACCGAGCTCATCCTCCAGCTTTTTAACCGCAACGCTAAGGGTCGGCTGGCTGACATGACAGCGCTCTGCGGCACGGCCAAAATGCCTTTCCCGGGCAAGTGTAACAACGTATCGTAACTCGGTGAGGGTCATGGTGAGCTCCGGTTGACGTACTCAGGTCGAAGTTTCACTTACTTTATCAGCCAAAGGATAAGGATTGAAATTGTCTATGGCAATGACTGATGACAAGCAAAAGGCACAAATTCTGGTGGCGGGCTGCGGCAAGCTCGGAGGTGACATTGCCACGGTTCTGCTGGGCGCCGGAGACGTATACGGGCTGCGCCGCAACCCGGATCGGGTTCCCCAGGGAGTGACCGGGATCGGGGCAGATCTGACCCACCCGGAATCCATGGCTGGCAAGCTTCCGGAACACCTGGACATCGTCGTCTATTGCCTGACGCCATCCAGCTACGACGAAGAGGGTTATCATCAAGCCTATGTCACTGGTCTCAAGAACCTGCTCAACGTCATCGGTGAGCAATCCCTCAAGCGGCTGATCTTCATCAGCAGCACCAGCGTCTTTGCGCAGAATGATGACAGCTGGGTCGATGAGAACAGCCCTGCCGATCCGGACCGGTTCACTGGTCAACAAATCCTCCAGGGCGAACGTACCGCCCTGAACAGCGGGCATCCAGCCACCGTTATTCGCTTCAGTGGCATTTATGGCCCCAGCCGTCAGCGTTTTCTTGAGGAAGTCCTGGAAGGCCGCATGAATCCCCAACCACCCGCACCTTTCAGCAATCGCATACACGAAGTGGATGCCGCCAACGCTGTGGCATGGCTTGCGCAAAAAGCCCTGAACGGTGAGGACCTGGAGCCACTGTACGTCGCCAGTGATTGCGAGCCGGTTCGGCTGGATGAGGTGGTTGATTGGGTGCGGACTCAGGTGCCGTGCAAAGCCCCGGTGGAAGGCGCCCGTAAAGGCGGGCGGGCCGGTAGCAAGCGCTGCAGTAATCGAAAACTGCTTCAGAGTGGCTTTGAATTCCGGTACCCCGACTATCGGGCGGGGTACCGGGAGATGATCAGCAAGCTCTGACGCTTAGCTGAGCACCATAACGGCTTCCATTTCCACCGGAACGCCTTTCGGCAGCGCGGCTACACCGACGGCGGCGCGTGCCGGATACGGCTCCTGGAAATAGGTGGCCATGATCTCGTTGACAGTGGCGAAGTTGGCCAGGTCCGTCATGTAGATATTCAGTTTGACGATGTCCTTCAGCTCGCCACCGGCCGCTTCACACACGGCTTTCAGGTTCTCGAACACCTGACGGGTCTTGGCGGCAAAGTCGCCCGCCACCACTTCCATGGTTTCCGGGTCCAGCGGAATCTGGCCAGACAGATACACGGTGTCCCCGGCTTTAACAGCCTGAGAGTAGGTACCAATCGCCTGAGGGGCGTTTTCGGTCTGGATAACAGATTTGTTGGTCATGACCTGCAATTTCCTCTTTTCCAAAACGCCAATCGTCACCTTTGGGCGTAGCCACTGTCAACCACGCAAAGGTCTCAGTGCCGAACCCGGCCGATATGGGTCACTGCACGAATATTCCGGACCCTGCGCATCACCCGCGCCAGATGCTTGCGGCCATTCACATGCACCACGAGGCTGACGATGCCGAAGCGCGCGTTCTGGTCTTCCACACTGATGCGCTCAATGTTTCCGTCTGCCATGGCAACGGCGTTCGCTACTTCGGCAATCACCCCGCGCTGGCGCTCCAGTTCAACCCGAAGCTCCACCGAGAATTCATCGGTAATGTCCTTGGCCCACTTCAGGTGGGTCAGCCGGGCACGGCCTTCATCGTCCTCCGGCAGGCGGGAACAGGTATCTGAATGAATCACCATACCGTTGCCGGAGTCCATCACACCAACCACCGGGTCCCCGGGAATGGGTTTGCAACAATTGGCAAAGCGCACCAAGAGCCCTTCGGTGCCGCGTATGGTGACGGCGCCCTGCTTGCTGTCCGGGGCATTTTCCAGGTTGGCCGGCGCGTCCATCACGTCATTGCCAGACACCAACTGACGGGCCACCAGATAGGCCATACGGTTACCCAGACCAATATCGCTGATCAGATCATCAAAGCTGTTGACCTGGTTGTGATTAACCACCGCCTGTTTCTGGGCATCGCTGATATCCGACAGTTTGGCACCAAAACCCTTGAGCGAACGTTTGAGCAGGGTGCGACCCAGCTCCATGGACTCGGTCCGCTTACGGGTTTTGAGCACATGCCGGATACTGCTTCGGGCTTTGCCGGTCACCACGAAGCTGAGCCAGGCAGGATTCGGGCGGGCGCCGGGCGCGGTGATGATTTCCACCGTCTGCCCGCTTTGCAGCGGTTGACTCAGAGATGCCAGATTGCGATTGATCCGACACGCCACAGAGGCATTGCCGATATCGGTATGGATTGCATAGGCGAAGTCCACCGGGGTGGCCCCGCTTGGCAGCTCCATGATCCGGCCCTTGGGCGTAAACACATAGATCTCGTCCGGGAACAGATCGACCTTGACGTGTTCAATGAACTCCATGGAATCATCCGCGCGTTCGCGCATTTCCATGAGCCCCTTCACCCACCGATCAACCCGGGATTGATTGATGGTGGTCACGCCGGAGGCTTCGTTTTTGTACATCCAGTGGGCAGCAATACCATTGTTGGCAATGTGCTCCATTTCCTCGGTCCGGATCTGGATCTCGATGTTCACGTGCATGCCGAACAAGGTGGTGTGAATGGACTGATAGCCATTCGACTTGGGCATGGCAATGTAATCCTTGAAACGCCCGGGCAGTGGCTTGTAGAGACTGTGTACGGCGCCAAGTATGCGATAACAGTTATCCTCGGTATCCGTAATGATCCTGAACGCATACACATCCATGATTTCATGGAAGGATTTCTGCTTGAACTTCATCTTGTTATAAATGGAGTTCAGGTGTTTCTCCCGCCCCAGAATGCGGCCCGGAAGCCCACGCTCCTCCAGCTTTTCCTGCAGCTTTCCCCGGATGTCTTCAATGATCTCCCGGTGGCTGCCACGAAGCTTCTCCACCGCCTTGGAAATGTACTTGGCGCGCATGGGATAGAGCGAGGAAAAGCCCAGATCTTCAAGCTCGGTACAGATGGAATGCATGCCCAGGCGATTGGCAATGGGCGCATAGATATCGAGGGTTTCAGTGGCGATACGCAGGCGCTTCTCGTACGGCATGGGGCCAAGGGTGCGCATGTTGTGCAGGCGATCCGCAAGCTTCACCAGAATCACCCGGATATCCTTGGCCATGGCCAGGGTCATCTTCTGGAAGTTTTCCGCCTGGGCCTCCGCCCGGGAGCGGAACTCAATCTGGGTCAGTTTGGAGACACCATCCACCAACTCGGCCACATCCTCTCCGAACTGTTCCGCCAGCGCATCTTTTGGAATGCCGGTATCTTCAATGACATCGTGAAGCATGGCTGCCATCAGGCTCTGATGGTCGAGCCGGAGGTCGGCAAGAATTCCGGCCACAGCCAGGGGGTGAGTAATATAACGGTCGCCGCTTTTACGCATCTGGCCTTCGTGGGCCTGCTCGGCGTAATAGTAAGCCCGTCGCACCTGATTGATGCGATTGGTATCGAGGTAGGAACTGAGCTCTCTGGCCAGTTCTTCTACCGTTGCCTCTGCTGCGACCACCGCGCCTCCATCGTTCTCAGTATACCGGGGACAAAAAAGCCCGAATGCGTGCATCCGGGCTTCCGTTGTCCTTCCTGGCAGGTTCTATAGTTACACTATAAAACTGCGGAGGCAGATTTCAATGCTTCTCAATTACCGGCACGTATTTTTACGCATCGCCGGCAACCGGACGAACTCAGTCGTCGTCTTCTTCCAGCAGAAGATCGCGGGTCACCTTGCCTTCTGCAATCTCACGCAGGGCAATAACGGTCGGCTTGTCATTCTCTTCCGCAACCATCGGCTCGGCACCCTTGGTGGCGATCTGGCGGGCGCGTTTGGTGGCCAGCATGACCAGCTGGAATCGGTTATCTACGTTTTCCAGACAATCTTCAACGGTAACTCGTGCCATTATCTTCCCCGAACAAAAAGAATCACTGATTTAGCAGACCGCGTAGTTTACTGGCCCCGGCTCAATTTGTATACAGTGAAAACCACCATCACCCGTGAGCGGACAAGTCCCGCAGCAACTCACCGTGGCGAACCTGCTGGGTGGCCATTTTCAGCCGCTCACTGCGGACAATGGCCAGCAGATCAGCTAATGCCACCGCAAAGTCATCGTTGACCACCAGGTAATCAAACTCGACCGCGTGCCGGCACTCTTCCTCCGCCTCCGACAGCCGCCGTTCGATGACTTCCGGCGCGTCAGTACCACGGCCAACAAGTCGCTGGCGCAGGATTTCAGCCGAGGGCGGCACAATGAAAATGCTCACACATTCCGGAATCAGCCGGCGCACCTGTTCCGCCCCCTGCCAGTCAATCTCCAGGATCACATCCTGCCCGGTAGCGAGAGTTTCCCGCACCCACACCTGGGAGGTGCCATAGTAGTTGCCGAAAACATCCGCATGCTCCAGGAAATCACCCCGGGCAATCATGGCCTCGAACTCATCCCGGCTGATGAAGTGATAGTTCACGCCATCCTGCTCTCCATCGCGCATCGGGCGAGTGGTGTGGGATACCGACACCCCCAACTGGGAATCCTGACGGAGTATTTCCGACACGAGGCTGGTCTTGCCCGCGCCGGAAGGAGCGGAAATCACAAACAGGGTACCCTGCCCACCGGCCTGCTTCATGGCTTGAAGACTCCTGAACAACAGTTTGCGGCCAACACGCATGGCCAGAAAGCGGCAAATTATACGGGGTTTGACTTATCTCCGCATCCCGGCCCGGGTTCAGCTGTTAGTATGACCGCAAACACCCACAGTAAACGGATACCGCCATGGAAAAACTCCTGATCATCATGGATCACCACCATAAAGACCAAACCGCCCTCGCCCGTGGCGTGGCACTGGCCCGGGCAACGGGCGCAGCGGTGGAGGTCGTGGCGTTTGTGCATGAATATCTGGATGCACTGCCGGGCGATCCGGAGGTACAACAACGGGCCCGACAGGCGCTCATGGAACATCGCCAGAAATGGCTGGAACAGATGCTGGCGCTGGCCGATTGCAATGATCTGAAGATCCATGCCCGAACGGTCTGGGAAAAGCACATTCACCTGTGGGTAATTGCCCAGTGCCAGAAAGAGAACGTTGGTGTCGTGGTAAAGACGGGCCATCGCTCAGAAACCTTCCTGTATACCCCAACCGACTGGCACCTGATTCGCGAGTGCCCGTCACCGGTGATGCTGGTGGCGGAGAACAAATGGAACAAGGCTCGGCCAATCCTGGCGGCGGTGGACCTGAGCTCCGACAAACCCGTGAAGAAAGCCCTGAACAATCGCATCATTGATCGCGCCTGGCATCTGGCGAAGGCTCTGGAAACAGAGCTGCACCTGGTGCACGCACTTCATACCTCGGTGGTTCTGGCCGACCTGGACATCATCGACCCTCTGGCCCACGCCAGAAAACGGGAAGCGGCCCTGAAACCGCAGATTGAACACCTGTGCAACACCTGGCACCTGATGCCGGAACAGGTCCACATCGAATCTGGCCCTGCTCAAAAGATCATTCCCAGTGTTGCCAACCGGATCAAGGCCGACATGGTCGTCGTCGGCACCACCGGTAAAACCGGCCTGGCCGCCCGTGTCATCGGCAACACGGCCGAAAAGGTGCTGACGCATTTGCGGACCGACCTGCTCGCCATCAAGCCGGCGGAGTAAACCGCACGAACGCCGGGGAGGCACCAACCACCCCGGCTTATACCTCACTCCAGATTCTGCACCTGTTCCCGCATCTGCTCGATCAACACCTTGAGATCCACCGCAATACGGGTAACCGCCGCATCGATGCTTTTGCTGCTGAGGGTGTTGGCTTCGCGGTTCAGCTCCTGCATCAGAAAATCCAGGCGCCGGCCGATAGCATCGTCGTTCTTCAAGGTGTCGGTAACCTCACTGATGTGGGCATCCAGCCGGTCCAGCTCCTCCGCCACATCACTTTTCTGGGCCAGCATGACCATTTCCTGGGCCACACGCTCCGGATCCAGCTCCACTTTCGCCTTCTCGAACCGGTCTTTCAGATTCCGCTCCTGGGCGGCCAGCAGTTGCGGCATTTTCTCACGCACCTCCGCCACCAGCTGACCCATGGTGGCCAGACGATCCTCGAACAACGGCCTCAAGCGCTCGCCTTCCCGTTCGCGCACACTCGTCAACTCAGCCACGGTATCGGCAAACAGATCTGCCGCTGCCTCCTTCGCCGCGCTGTAGTCTTTTTCGGGCAGAGACATCACCCCCGGCCAGCGCAGAATATCGAGCGCATTGATGTGGGCCGGGTTATCCAGCATACGGTTGATATGATTGGCCGCCTCGTTCACAGCCCGGGCCATCTCATCACTGATTTCAAAGCCCTGGACATCACTCTCGGCCGACTGCAGGCGCATGGAGACATCGACCTTGCCTCGCTTCAAGCCCTGCTTGCGCAATTCCTCCCGAAACCGGTTCTCAAGCTCACGGAAAGCCTCCGGCAGCCGGAATGAAGGCTCCAGATAGCGGTGATTCACGGTACGGATCTCACAGGTGAGAGTACCCCAGTCACCCTGGGTGTCCTTGCGGGCAAAAGCAGTCATGCTCCGGATCATAGTGGCTCCAGTGTTCGTCAAAAGAACGTCGAGTTTAACAGGCAAACGCCTGGAGCGGCGAACCCGACCAAAGGGGCACGCGGCCTCCCCCGCCTGCCCCTTGCTACGTGCTATACTCGATGCCCTTTCAAAACGCCCGACCGGCAATAGCCGGACATTCATATTCAGAAACAGGACACACTATGCGACCAAGCGGCAGAACGCCTGAGCAACCCAGAGACGTCCGCATCACCCGGAACTATACGCGCCACGCCGAAGGCTCGGTACTGGTGGAATTCGGCGACACCAAGGTGATCTGTACTGCCTCTGTCGAGAACAAGGTTCCACCGTTCCTTCGCGGCGAAGGCAAAGGCTGGATCACCGCCGAGTACGGCATGCTGCCCCGCTCCACCGGCAGCCGCATGGGCCGCGAAGCTGCCCGTGGAAAACAGGGTGGCCGCACCGTGGAAATCCAGCGCCTGATCGGCCGCAGCCTGCGCGCCGCAGTGGACCTCGAAGCGCTGGGCGAACACACCATCACCATCGACTGTGACGTGATCCAGGCCGACGGCGGCACCCGCACTGCTGCGATCACCGGTGGCTGCGTGGCCCTGGTAGACGCGCTGAATCACCTGGTAAAAGAGAAACGCCTGAAGAAATCACCTCTCAAACAGATGGTGGCGGCGGTATCTGTCGGTGTCTACAGGGGCACCCCGGTAGCCGATCTGGACTACCCGGAAGACTCCGAAGCTGAAACTGACATGAACGTGATCATGACCGATCAGGGCGGCTTCATTGAAATCCAGGGAACTGCGGAAGGTGCGCCGTTCGAGCAGGCAGAACTGGACGCCATGCTGGCGCTGGCAAGGAAAGCGATTGATCAGTTGTTTGAACTGCAGAAAGAAGCTTTGAGCGCATAGGCCTGACGGCCTACTGAAAGCTAGCGGGTTCGGAGGGGGAAGCCTTTCCGGGACCGTCTCCGGCCAGGGATGGCCGGAGTCGAGCGCACAGGGATGTGCTTGTAGCGTGTTCCGGAAAGGCTTCCCCCTCCGGACACGCGACCGACTATCCCAAAGCTCAGAAGCCGATTTCGATATCGTAATCCATGATCACCGGGGCATGATCAGAGAACCGGGTCTCGTCATCAATCCAGCCATCGCGAATGGTCTTTCGAATACCCGGCGTCAGCAGGTGATAATCCACCCGGATACCCGCTTTCTTACGGGAACCCTCAGTCTGCTCCGGCCACCACGTAAATTGATTGCTCTGCTTGTTGATCTCGCGGAACGCATCAATACAGCCCATCTCATCAAACAAACGATCCAGCCACGCACGCTCATGGGGCAGGAAACCGGAGAAATCGGTCTTGTGATAAAGCGGGCTGGCGTCGGTTACATGGTGAGCGGTCTGCAGATTCGCGCATAGAATAAACTGACGACGTTTGCGCAGGGTTTTCTGCATATGGATGCCAAAGGCTTCCATGAACTCGTCTTTGTGATCCAGAACCGTAAGGTCGTCTTCACCGATCAGTTCTTCCTCGCGGCCGAGGGCACAGGGCGCGAGCACGCAGGCAACGGAAACCTTGTCGAAGTCGGCCTGGATAAAGCGGCCTTCCCGGTCTGCCTGCTCATTGGCAAAGCCATACATAATGGCTTTCGGGAAATGACGGGTGTAGATGCCGACACCACCGTGCTCGTTCAGTTCACCATCAATGAAATAGGCCTCGTAGCCTTCCGGAATCAGGTTCCTGTCTTCAATTTCGTAGGCGCGCATGCGGTGGTCCTGCACACAGACCACATCAGCGTCCTGTTCGGCAAGCCAGTCAAAAAAACCCTTTTCAACAGCCTGCTCAAGACCATTGACGCTGATTGTTACTACCCGCATACGTGTTCCCTGATTCGGTTTGTGTGTATGATACCGTTTTTACGCTTTAATTAAAGATCAAACCCCGCCAGAAGCCTTGCCATGCATGACTATCAGCAAAAATTCATTGAGTTTGCCATCCAGCGGAATGTGCTGCGTTTTGGAGAATTCACACTCAAATCCGGGCGCACCAGCCCCTACTTCTTCAATGCCGGACTGTTCAACACCGGAAACGACCTGCTTGAGTTAAGCAAGGCCTATGCCGCTGCGATAGCACGCAGCGGGCTGGATTATGACATCATTTTCGGGCCTGCCTATAAGGGCATTCCGTTGGCCACGGTAACTGCCATGGCACTTGCAACAGACGGTAACAGCAAACCTTTTGCCTTTAACCGCAAAGAAAAGAAAGATCATGGTGAGGGTGGCAATATTGTTGGCGCCCCACTACAAGGTAAGGTACTGATTGTTGACGACGTGATTACCGCAGGCACGGCCATCCGGGAATCTATCGACATCATCCGGGCCGCCGGAGCCGAACCGGCCGGCGTGCTGATTGCCCTGGACCGACAGGAAAAGGGCAACGGTGAACTGTCCGCCATCCAGGAAGTCGAGAAAGAGTTCGGCATCCCCGTTGTCAGCATCATTCGTCTTGAACAGGTACTGGACTACCTGAAGGCCAATCCGGAATTTGCCGGCCATGCGGAGAACGTGGCCAGCTACCGGGACCGCTACGGAGTCTGATGAATGCGTCACCATCTGACCGTTTCTCCTGTTGTTGCCGGCGTTGCGGCTTTCGGACTGCTGTTTGCGGCCGGCGCCCAGGCAACCATGTACCGTTACACGGATGAAAACGGACGGCTGGTTATCAGCAACACCATTCCCCAGGAAGCGACCAAACGTGGTTACGATATCCTGAGCAACAACGGCCGGGTGGTCGAAACCGTTGCCCCCGCCCCCACCGCAGAAGAAATCGCCGCCCGGGAAGCCGAGAAAGAGCGCCAGAAGCAACTGGAAATCCAGCAGGAGCAGGATCGTCTGCTCCTGAAACGCTTCAGCCATCCGGATCAGGCTGTGCGCGCCATGCATCGCAAGATCCGCGAACTGGAAGGCATTATCCAGCTGAAGCGCGGGAACATTTCAGTAATTTCCAGCCAGCTCGACAGCGAGCAGAGCCGCGCGGCGGATATGGAGCGCGCCGGCCGGGACATCCCGGAAACGACGCTGGAAAAAATCCGCAGGCTCGAAGCCCAGATTCGTGATATCGAGCGGGAGATTTCCGCTCAGCGGCAGGATATCGGCAAAATGAAAAGGGCTTACGAAGAAGACATCAAGCGCCTGGAAGAAATCACCGGGGAGACACGAACACTCCCCCTGGAGCCGGAAGAAAACTAAGCTCCACTAATGACAAAGGGCGCTCAACCGAGCGCCCTTTGCGTATGACTCACCAACTCGCCGAATCACGCAGTGGCGGCAGTGGTTTTCTTGGCCGCAGGCTTGCGGGCAGTGGTCTTGCGCGCAGCCGGCTTCTTGGCCGTTACGGACTTCTTGGCATCCTGAGCGGCTTCTGAAACATCGTCGGCTGCTTCAGAAACGGCGTCCGCACCTTCGGCAGCTTCTTTTTCCAGCTTCGCAACCAGCTCAGCGGCGAAATTGCCAAAGCGGGAGTTCAGCGAACGCAGCTGCTCGAACAGGTTCTCGGAGTAGCCGTTGTAACGCTTGCGCAGGGTCTTTACGCTGTACTCACGCGCTTCCGCTTCCAGCTTTTCTGCATAATCAAACGGCTTGGACGCCAGCTTCTTCTGCTGCTCTTCAGCCGCGTTGATGCCTTTCTCAACGATGTCTTGCAGCTGTTCCTGGTAGGATTTCAGTTTACCCATGGTGGTTCTCCCTGTTTTCCGAGTCGTTTCGGCACCGCGTTTTGCAGAGCCTTTGGTAACTTTCACCTATCAAAGTACGGCTAAAAATTAGAATGTTCATACTAAACACAGATAGGGGTTTTTACCGATTATTCACTTGATCACAGAATACTCGCTGGCATAATCGCACACTGTTTTAACGAAGCCCGTCTCCCGGTTGTATTCAGGCTCCATACGAACGAATACCAGAAGGCGCACCTGCAGCGCCCCGTATGCGAGTAGTTATGAAGAGAACGCTTTATCCCAGTCCGCTGTCACGAACCGCGGCCACACTCCTTTGCCTGTTTGCCATAGTTCTGGCCGGCTGCCAGGAAGACACGCGAGCCAGTAAACTGGATTCGAAACGCGCTTCGGAGGTGGCAGACAGCCGCCTCAAACAGGCGCAGGGCGACCTGCTTGCCACGCTCGGCCAAAGCCAGCCGGACGACCAGGAAACGCCACAGCCACCTGGCGCCGACATCCCGAAAACCCTGGTCTGGAATCCACCGCTCACCCGTGAAGACGGCTCAGCACTGACGCCTGGTCAGATTGCCGGTTACCGCATCTATTACCGACTGAAACATCAGGAGAGCTTCAGCGTCATTCCGCTGAACGATGGCAGCAAAAACCGATACACCCTGTCGGAGATGGAGCCCGGCGCCTACGAGTTCTCGATCACAACCATTGATGTGGATGGCCTGGAAAGCAGGCGATCAGATCCGGTTGAGGTCAACCTGATCTGACCGGAAGGACGGGTTACCAGCGGAAGATCACCCAGCTGGGCACAAGCAGGTCGGACTCGGTATCCTGAACCCAGCCACCGCCGTCGGCCGGCACCAGGTAGTATTCCGGGCCAATTTCAGGCACCACTTTGATCTCCATCAGCTGGCCATTCACCCGATACTCATAAAACACTTCTTTCTCGCCGGGGCGAATAACAATCTCCGCACCACCCTCCGGCGGCTGGTAATCGGAAATAACCACAGGTTCCTGAGGGGTAACCACCGGGGTGGCATCCAGAGCCCCTTCATCCTGGGCCAGCAACGGCGCGGAGAAGCAGCCCCACAGCAGGGCGGAACAGGCGAATCGTTTCATTTTCGTGGTACCCTTTGGTTCATCTTTCTGGCTAGAGTTGCACAAGCTAATCCACGCTTCAATCAGAATCCGGACCTGTTTTGATATGACTGAACAAACCAACCCTCCCGTGGTTCTGGTGGACGGATCGTCTTACCTGTTCCGTGCCTACCATGCCCTGCCGCCACTGACTACCAGCAAGAATCACCCGACTGGCGCCATCAAAGGCGTAATCAGCATGTTGCGGCGGATTGAACAGGACTTTCCGGGCTCAAAAACCGTGGTGGTATTTGATGCCAAGGGTAAGACTTTCCGGCACGACATGTATGAGGAATACAAAGCCAATCGCCCCCCCATGCCGGATGATCTGGCGGTACAAATTGAACCCATTCACGAGATTGTCAGGGCGATGGGCTTACCACTGTTGATCGTGCCCGGCGTCGAGGCCGACGATGTCATCGGCACCCTGGCCCATGAAGCCACCAGCAAGGGCATCGATGTGGTCGTGTCTACCGGCGATAAAGACATGGCTCAACTGGTCAGCGACCACGTTACCCTCATCAACACCATGACCGAAACCGCCATGGACCGGGACGGGGTCGTTGAAAAGTTTGGTGTTACCCCGGAGCAGATCATCGATTACCTCGCCCTGGTGGGTGACAAAGTCGACAACATTCCCGGTGTAAACAAATGCGGCCCGAAAACCGCCGTCAAATGGCTACAGAGCTACGACAACCTCGACAACCTCATTGAGCATTCCGACGAGATCAAAGGCAAAATCGGCGAATACCTGAGGGAAGCAACCGACACCCTGCCCCTGAGCCGGGAGCTGGCCACCATCCGGACCGATGTGGAACTCGAATTCGGGCTGGAGGATCTTCAGGAACGCCAGCAGGACGACGCCAGTCTGTTGGAGCTCTTCAAAGAGTACGAATTCCGCACCTGGATCGCGGAACTGGAAAACGGCTCCTCATCAGACGAAGGCTCCCAGAGCAGCCAACCACAGCCGAAACCTTCGGTGGAAAAGCAGTATCAGGTCATTACCGAGCAGGCGGACCTGGACCAGTGGCTGAAGAAACTCAAAGATTCCGATCTGTTCGCCTTCGACACCGAAACCACCAGCCTCCGCTACATGGATGCCGAAATTGTCGGCGTTTCGTTTGCTGTTGAGCCGGGAAAGGCCGCTTACGTGCCACTGGGCCATGATTATATGGGCGCGCCGGAGCAACTGGACCGCGACTCTGTGCTGGAACAGCTGAAGCCGTTGCTTGAAGACCCGAAACACAAAAAGGTCGGGCAGAACCTCAAGTACGACAAAAACGTGCTGGCCAACCATGATATACAGCTGGAGGGCATCGCCGAGGACACCATGGTGGAGTCCTACGTACTGAATTCGGTCGGCACCCGCCACGACATGGACAGCCTGGCCCGAACCTATCTTGATGAAGAAACCATCACCTACGAATCGATTGCGGGCAAAGGCGCCAAGCAACTGACGTTCAACCAAATCGATCTGGAAAGCGCGGGGCCCTATGCCGCCGAAGACGCTGACATCACCCTGCGCCTGCACCAGACTCTCGCCCCGAGGCTGAAAGACACCGGCAAGCTGGAATCCGTCTACCGGGAAATCGACCTGCCGCTGGTGCCGGTGCTGTCCCGGATGGAACAGCGGGGCACCCTGATCAGTGCCAGCACGCTACGCCAGCACAGCCAGGAACTTGCAGAGCGCATGGCTGAACTGGAGAAGGAAGCCCACGAGGTTGCCGGCGAAGCTTTCAACCTGGGCTCCACCAAACAATTGCAGGCCATCCTTTACGACAAACTTGGCCTGCGGGTCATCAAGAAGACACCAAAGGGCGCGCCATCGACGGCCGAGCCGGTTCTGCAGGAGCTGGCCCACGAGCACGAACTGCCCCGGCTGATTGTCGAGCACCGCAGCCTGAGCAAGCTGAAGTCCACTTATACTGACACCCTGCCCGAGCTTATCCACCACCGCACCGGGCGAGTGCACACTTCCTATCATCAGGCGGTGACAGCGACAGGACGCTTGTCTTCATCGGAACCCAACCTGCAGAACATTCCGATTCGGACCCAGGAAGGCCGACGCATACGCCAGGCATTTATTGCCCCGAAAGGCTACAAGTTGCTGGCCGCTGACTACTCCCAGATTGAGCTTCGCATCATGGCTCACCTGTCTGGCGATAGAGGTCTACTGACCGCGTTCGAACACGGCGAAGACATTCACAAGGCCACCGCAGCCGAAGTCTTCGGCGTGACAGTGGATGAGGTAACCGGCGACCAGCGTCGGAGCGCCAAGGCGATCAACTTCGGGCTGATCTACGGCATGTCGGCGTTCGGACTTTCGCGCCAGCTGGAAGTGGACCGAAAAACCGCCCAGGAATACATCGACCGGTATTTCGAGCGTTACCCCGGCGTACTCAAATACATGGACAACATCCGCAAACAGGCCCATGACGACGGCTACGTGGAAACGCTCTACGGCCGCCGCCTGTACCTGCCGGAGATCAACGCACGTAACAAGCAGCTGCAGCAGGCCGCCGAGCGCACCGCCATCAACGCGCCCATGCAAGGCACGGCCGCCGACATCATCAAGCGGGCCATGATTGAGGTAGACAACTGGCTGCGCAGCGAGCACGCCGACGATGCATGCATGACCATGCAGGTACACGACGAACTGATCATCGAAGTTCGCGAAGAAGCCGTCGAGAAAGTCAAAGAAGGCCTGGTCAAGCGCATGTCCGCCGCCGCCAGCCTGGATGTGCCACTGCTGGTGGAAGCCGGTGTGGGTGACAACTGGGACCAGGCTCACTAAAAGCCCCGCAACTTCGGATAACGCCCTGTTTCTGAACAACATCCCGCTTCCGGGCACAGGAACAGGGCAGACTCTCCGCCCACACCCTCGCAGACACCAGCAAAGACGGCCATCGGCACTGAGGCACGAATTCTGCATTGTCCTCCGATGTCTCGGGGCCCTTCGCCCCATGCAGTGACACCAATGCGAGGTCCAAGCGATGAATTCCGCAACCAGCGAACGCAACTGGCTGTTCGACCCCAGTCTTCTGAAACTCGTGCATCAGTGCCGCCGGCTTATCCAGTCTGAATTCGGCGTAAAACTGCACCTTAACGAAGATGGCCTGGAGCAACACCTGGCCGAGTACGCCCGTAAAACCCGTTCAAAGCATCTGGTTCATACCTGGGAAGCGCTTAAACAGAGAGTACCGGAGCTGAATACCGCCAATATCGAAGAGGAAATTGCGCCACGGATGTACCGCGGACAACCCATAGCGGAAAAAGGTGCCAAAAAAGCTACGGAGGAAATGTCGGGAACTGACTGCCCCCGGCAGAAAAAGGTGATCTACCGGGGCCAGGTGGTGGGCTGATTCCGGAAGGAATCAGCCTCAGAGGGCTATTCGATAATCAGAAGGCTTTGCTGACTTCGAATGCGGCGCTCCAGGCGCTGAGTTCATACTTGGCCTTGTAATAGCTCGGGTCTTCGATATTGGTTCCCGGCAGATTCGCGACCTGATCCGGGTTTGCGTGCTGGTAGTTGCGCTCGGTGAACGAAGGATCGTCCGTGAACAGCAAGGTACCTACTGCAACATCCACAGTCCATCCGCTCTGGACATCCTTCCACTGCGCACCCAGGGTCAACCAGTGACGATCACTGGATGGAATCCTGGCGGTCAGGTAATCATCCACCGGAGACTCATCCCAGGCATAGCCAGCTTTCAGCGCCCATTCCGGGGTTGCCTGCCAGATGCCACCCACATTGAACTGCCAGGTATTCTTCCACTCTTCGGTGATGTGGCTGAGGATCGCTCCTTCCTGGGGTGCATTGGTTACCGCACCACCGGATTCACGGCTGACGATGTCAAGCTCCTCGAAGCGACTCCACCGTGCATAAGTGGCACCAGCCAGCAGCGTAATGTCATCGGTCAGACGATGGCGAGCACCAACCGTAATGGCCTCCGGAATCGCCAGCGGTACCTCTACCTTTTCGCTCAGCGTTGTCGTCACACCGGGCTGCCCGGGAACCGGCACACCGCTGATTTCCGCGTCGCCTTTGAGTTCGAGCTCTGTGCCTGTCTGGGCACTCAAACCAAACTGTGTTCTGTCATCGAGTTCGTAGAGAAAACCCACACGGAAGGTAACACCAATATCGTCCCCTTCAATGTCCGCATATGGATCGTCCATCCCTGCCACGGTCTGGCGGGCGAACTGGTCAGCCTGAGCCATCGGTAGGCCCTGACCCAGCGCCGCTTGCAGAGCTTGCGGATACACTTGCCCGGCGAGGTCCTGAGAACGAGTCAGACGTCCTTCGGCATAAATAACGTTGAGGCCAATGCCCATTGAAAGGCCTTTGCCGTTGTTCACCGAGAGCGACGGAGTGAAAGCAATCGCCGTCAGCTCGGTCTTGTCAGCAAAAAACCGTCCGACGAAATCATCCTCATAGTCTGCCGCCAGGCCATAAGGAGCATGAATACCAAAGCCCACGTCGATGCTGTCGTTAACCTCATGGGTCATGTAAAAGTTTGGAAGGACAGCAGGATCCGCAATATCGCCGCCGAGCTCGCCGTCGGCCATAACCTCAACACCGGGGACATTGCGACGCGCTTCAGCGCGCTTTGCCTCAGCATCAATATCCAACACCGCCGCACCAAACGAAATATTGGTGCCGGAAAGCTGGCTCATACCGGCCGGGTTGAACAGAACCGTGGTGGCGTTCTCAGGGTTGGCGGCAGCGCCGGCATTGGCCACGCCCATCTGGCTGGCGCTCTGCTCGTTCAGGGAAAAACCGCCGGCCAGGACACTGGCTGGAGCCGCTACGGCTGCCAGCGTTGCCAAACGGATTGCTTTTACGAGTGCGTTGGTATTTTTGTGCATGGTGTCTCCTTTTTTAGAATCGCGCGGAGTATACGCAGCACATGGCAACTGCCTCAAATGCCAAAGCTACTGGTTCGCGCCGCTAACCAATTACAACTTTGGTATTAGATGCCGCCCCCGGTGAACGGGGGCGGAAGACGAGGACGTCAGTCGTCCTGAATGGTGAGTTTGTCGACGGAGGAAGAGAGCTTGTCTGCACCCTGGGCGTCGGCACCCAGTTTGATCATCAGGCGCAGATCGTTAGCGGAATCGGCGTGGGCAAGGGCATCTTCGTAAGTGATGGAACCCTCGGCATACAGCTTGTACAACGCCTGATCGAAGGTCTGCATGCCAGACTCGTTCGATTTTGCCATCAACTCTTTGAGTTTGTGCACTTCGCCCTTGCGGATCAGGTCTGCCACCAGCGGGGTGTTGATCAATACCTCGATAACCGCCTTGCGCCCCTTACCGTCCGGCGTGGGAACCAGTTGCTGGGCGACGATGGCCTTCAGGTTCAGAGACAGATCCATCCAGATCTGGTTGTGCTGCTCCGGCGGAAAGAACTGGATAATCCGGTCCAGCGCCTGGTTAGCGTTGTTGGCGTGCAGGGTGGCCAGACACAGGTGGCCGGTTTCGGCGAACTGAACCGAGTATTCCATGGTCTGGCGTGTCCGCACCTCACCAATCAGAATGACATCCGGAGCCTGCCGCAAAGTGTTCTTCAGAGCCACCTCGAAGCTTTCGGTATCAATACCCACTTCCCGCTGGGTCACGATACAACCCTGGTGCTGATGCACGAATTCGATCGGGTCTTCGATGGAGATGATATGGCCGCGACTGTTGCGGTTGCGATGGCCAAGCATGGCCGCCAGCGAGGTGGACTTACCGGTACCGGTTGCACCCACAAACATGATCAGGCCACGCTTGGTCATGGCCAGATCCTTGATGATCTCCGGCAGCGACAGATCGTCAATCTGGGGGATTTTCACCTCAATCCGGCGAAGCACCATGCCGCACAGGTTGCGCTGGAAGAATGCCGACACCCGGAAGCGGCCAATGCCCCGGGCACTGATGGCAAAGTTGCATTCGTGGGTTTCTTCGAACTCGGCGCGCTGCTTGTCGTTCATGGCGCCGTAGACAAATTCCCGCGTCTGTTCTGGCGTCAGGGCATTCTTGGTAACGGGCAACACCTTACCGTTCACCTTCATGCTGGGGGGCACCCCTGCCGTGATAAACAGGTCTGAACCACCCTTTTCTACCATCAGCCGTAACAGTTTCTCGAATTCCATTTTTCTACCCAGTTTTCATTATCAGAAGTTATCAGGCATCTTCGCCTTGGCCCGCGCAGCCTCGCGGGAGATCAGACCTTTCTGCAACAAGCGCTCCAGGCACTGGTCCAGCGTCTGCATACCCAGGGAACCACCGGTCTGGATGGCCGAGTACATCTGGGCAATCTTGTCTTCCCGGATCAGGTTCCGGATGGCGGCGGTGCCGATCATGATTTCGTGGGCGGCAATACGGCCGCCGCCCATTTTCTTCATCAGGGTCTGGGAGATAACCGCCTGCAGTGATTCCGACAGCATGGAGCGAACCATGGACTTCTCCTCCGCCGGGAATACATCCACTACGCGGTCGATGGTTTTGGCGGCGGAGGTGGTGTGCAGGGTGCCGAAGACCAGGTGGCCGGTTTCCGCGGCGGTCAGCGCCAGACGAATGGTTTCCAGATCCCGGAGCTCACCCACCAGAATGATGTCGGGGTCTTCCCGCAGGGCCGAACGCAGCGCCTCGTTAAAACCCAGGGTATCCCGGTGCACTTCCCGCTGGTTCACCAGACACTTCTTGGATTCGTGCACGAATTCGATCGGGTCCTCAATGGTGAGGATGTGCTCGTAGCGGGTATCGTTGATGTAATCCATCATCGCCGCCAGGGTGGTGGACTTACCGGAACCGGTGGGCCCGGTCACCAACACCAGACCACGAGGCACGGAAGAAATGTCCTTGAAAACCTGGCCCATGCCCAGATCTTCCATGGTCAGAACTTTCGAGGGGATGGTACGGAATACCGCGCCAGCACCACGATTCTGGTTGAAGGCGTTAACCCGGAAGCGGGCCACGCCGGGGACTTCGAACGAGAAGTCGGTTTCCAGGAACTCTTCGTAGTCCTTACGCTGCTTGTCGTTCATGATGTCGTAGATCAACCCGTGCACTTCTTTGTGCTCCATGGGGGGCAGGTTGATCCGGCGCACATCGCCGTCGACACGAATCATTGGGGGCAAACCGGCAGACAGGTGCAAATCCGACGCACCCTGTTTGGCCGAAAAGGCAAGCAGTTCAGTAATATCCATAGGATTCCTCGGAGGGCTTTTTCTTTTAGTCCAGAAGCGGCAAACTCACATTATGAGCAGCATAGCAGACAACATCGGGAGCGTAACCCGACGCATACAAAAAGCAACATTGCAGGCTGGCCGGGAGCCCGGCAGCGTGCGCCTTCTGGCGGTGAGCAAGACCCGCCCGGCGGAGGATCTGAAGGCCGCTTTTGAGGCCGGCCAGGTCGCGTTTGGCGAGAACTACCTGCAGGAAGCCCTGGACAAAATGCAGGCGCTCTCCGGCATAGAGGGTATAGAGTGGCATTTCATTGGCCCGATCCAGTCCAACAAAACCCGCCAGATTGCCGAAGCCTTTGCCTGGGTTCACAGTGTGGATCGACTGAAGATCGCTCGCAGGCTCAGCGAACAACGGCCAGAGACCCTGCCGCCGCTCAACATCTGTCTGCAGGTGAACATCAACAATGAGGACAGCAAGTCCGGCTGCACGCTGGACGATCTCGATGAGCTGCTCGAAGCCATTGGCGAACTGCCCAATCTGCGCCTGCGGGGATTAATGGCAATTCCGGACCCGGACCAACCCGAGGCCGAGCTGCGGCTGAGCTTCCGGCAGCTGGCCTCCACCCTGACAAAGCTGCGGCAGGGGCATCCTGAAGCCGGCCCGCTGGACACCCTTTCCATGGGCATGTCAGATGATCTGGAAATGGCTATTGCCGAAGGTGCCACCTGGGTTCGTGTCGGTACGGCCCTGTTCGGCGCCCGCCCGGCCAAACACAGCCAGAGCTGAACGCTGCGGTTCCTGCTATCATCCGAACCAACGATTCAAACGATCAAGACCGGGAGTGAACCTTGAGCAGATCACCCACCATCTCTTTCATCGGCGCCGGCAACATGGCCAGCGCCATCATCGGCGGTATGCTGGATAGCGGATTTCAGGCCGGCGACATCTGGGTGAGCGCCCCGGATGACGGCCATCTTCAGTCAATTCGCAAACGTTTCGGCGTCAGCGTCACAACCGACAACCGCTATTGCGCCCAACAGGCGGACATTGTGGTGCTCGCGGTCAAACCCCAGGTGATGGGCGACGTCTGCCGGGACATTGCCCCGGTAGTTCAGAACACCCGCCCGCTGATGGTTTCCATTGCGGCCGGGCTGACGGCCGGCACACTGGATACCTGGCTTGGTGGCGGGCTGCCACTGGTTCGAGTGATGCCCAACACTCCGTCTCTGGTGGGCAAAGGTGCCGCCGGTCTGTTCGCCAACAGCCAGGTGAAAGACGATCAGAGAAAGGCGGTACAGAAAGTGTTCGAGAGCATCGGCTCGGCACTGTGGGTTGACGACGAAAACCTTCTGCACAGTGTCACCGCCCTTTCCGGCAGCGGCCCCGCTTATTTCTTCCTGATGCTGGAAGCACTTGAGTCCGCCGCAACCGAAGCCGGCATTGAGTCCGAAACGGCTCGCGCCCTCGCCATTCAGACCATGGCCGGGGCCGCCGAGATGGCCGCGCGCAGCGAGGATGACCCCGGCCAGCTCAAACGCAACGTGATGTCCCCTGGCGGCACAACTGAACGCGCCATCAACACCTTCGAGGAAGGCGGCCTGCGCGATCTGGTGAAAAAAGCCTACAGCGCTGCCTTCGAGCGCTCACGCGAGATGTCCAGAGAACTGGCCGATAAACAGTAACCGATAACGGAGACTCAGCTTCATGCTGGCAGATATTGTTATTACGATCCTGCTGATTGCGTCCACTTTCTATATGACCATCGTTTTGCTGCGGTTTCTGTTGCAGCTGGCGCGGGCGGATTTCTACAATCCCATTTCACAATTTGTAGTCAAGGCCACCAACCCGCCGCTGCGTCCCCTGCGGCGTTTCATTCCGGGCTGGGGCGGCATTGACGGCGCATCCCTGGTATTGGCGGTTTTAATCCAGGCCATTACCTTCTTCCTCATTCTGGTCGCACTGAACGGCGGCATTCCCGCCATCAATCCGGTTACTCTGCTGGTTTGGGCCGTACTGAACGTGCTCAGTCTGATCGTGAAGATCTACTTCTGGTCGGTCATTGCCGTGGTGGTGGTCAGCTGGATCGCCCCCCAGAGTGGCCACCCTGCCATTCAACTGGTGGCTCAGATCACCGAACCGGTGATGCGACCCGTGCGTAATATCATGCCCTCCATGGGCGGTCTGGATCTTTCGCCAATCATCGTGTTCCTGATTCTGAACGTGATTACCGTGGTCATTGATCACATGAAAGTGGCGGCCGGGCTGGGCTCAATCGGGCTCGGAATGTAACACGCGTCTCGAATATACATTTCGTTACACAATACACTGATTTGTTACTATCCATGGCCAGCAATTCAACCCACTGAATTGCTGGCCTTTTTGATAGCAAACTCAGGCCCTTTCCCGGAAATGCCGACTCGCGCACCCTCAAACATTAACAAAACAGGTTATTATTAAACGCATTTAATCTGGGCGAGCGATTGGCGACACGTGTTCACCATCACTGACTCACCCAGGACATACCCGGAAGTCGCGCAGAAGGATTATCCGATGAACCCGCAGGGAACTCTGTCGCAGCAGGTTGAGGCGTATCACAACTGGAAAAAGGAACTGATCCGGCAGATTGGCCGCTATCGGCTGTGGCTGCAGGATAACAACCTGTTTTCAGAAGACGTCAGCACCCGTATTCGTCACGGACTGGAGCTGCTCATTGAGGATGAGCTGACCATTGCTTTTGTTGGTGAATACTCCCGTGGCAAGACGGAGCTGATCAACGCCCTGTTTTTCTCGGAATACGGCCAGCGCATGCTGCCATCCCAGGCCGGGCGCACCACCATGTGTCCGACCGAGCTGTTTTTTGATCGCAGCGCCAACCAGAACTATCTGCTTTTGCTCCCGATCGAAACCCGCACGGGCGATCTGTCTCTGCAGCAGCTGCGCAAGAAACCGGAACAGTGGATTCGGCATGAGCTCGACGAGCGCAATCCGGACGTCATGCGCGAAGTGCTGGCAGAAGTTGCCCGGATCAAGAGCGTGAGCCCGGAAGAGGCCCGGCAGCTGGGCTTCGACGAGGCCATGCTGGAACACGATCGCAATAATCCCGGCAATGTGCTGGTACCGGCCTGGCGTAATGCCCAGATCAGCATTCGCCACCCCCTGTTCGAGCGCGGCCTGCGCATTCTTGATACTCCGGGCCTGAACGCCCTTGGCTCAGAACCCGAACTGACCATCAGCATGCTGCCCCGGGCCCATGCCGTTATCTTTGTGCTCAGCGCGGATACTGGCGTCACAGCCAGTGACATGACTATCTGGAAAGAGCATATCGATACCGAGCACGCCGACCACCGGGCCGGCCGGTTTGCAGTTCTCAACAAGATCGACGTTCTATGGGACGACCTTCAGGGCGAGAAGCACACCCAAGAATCCATTGACCGTGTTCGCAACTACACCGCGGACCATCTGGGCATCCGCCAGCAGGACGTTATTCCTCTCTCTGCAAAACAGGGATTGCTGGCACGGGTTCGCAAAGACAACAACCTGTTCGACCGCTCCAACATCGGTAAGCTGGAGCAGCTGATCATTCAGCGCATCCTGATGCATAAGGAGCAGCTGATTACCCAGAACCTGATCAACGACTTGCTGGGAATGCTACAGAACAGCCAGGCGGCCATGCAGTACCGCCTGGATGCCCTGGAAGAAGAACGCCAGGCCTGCGCCGGCGCCACCCTCGACAAGGCCGCGCTGTCCCGGCTCGCGGAACGGGCCCAGAAGGATTATGACTTCTACTACAAGAAGCTGATCACTCTGCGTTCATCGCGTCGGCTGATGGAATCCCAGGGTGACATGCTCACCAAGCTGGTCAGCGAAGATCGCTTTGAGCAGCACGCCAGCCAGGTACGGAAAATGATGTCGAAAAGCTGGACCACGGCCGGCATGAACCGGGCCATGGAACACTTTTTCGAACTCCTGGAGAGCGACCTCACTAACCTGCTGAGCGAAGGGCGGCTCGCGGAGAAAATGGTAGGCGCCATCTATCGCAGATACAACGAAGACACCCGCGCCCGGCACCTGGAGCCCATTCCGCTACGGGCCGGCCGGCATGTGATTGCCATTCGTGAATTGCGCAAGAAAGCCCGGCGTTTCCGCAATAACCCGAAGAATCTGCTGTCGGAACAGTCAACGGTGGTCAGCCGCTTCTTCAATGTGATGGTGAGCGAGGCCCGCACGCTGCATGGCCGGGTGCGAAAAGATGTAGAGCGCTGGCCACACGAAGCCCTGCTGCCAATCATGCAGTTCTCCATGGAACAGAAACAGCTGCTTGAGCACCAGATCCGCCGCCTGCGCGACATGGTTCGCACCGATCGGGACAGCCGGGCCGAACGCCAGCGTCTGGATCATGCCACGGCAGACCTGCGCAAGCAGCTGGAACTGGCCGACGCCATGATGCGCCAGATTCGCAAGCCGGCACCCACGATGATCCAGCAAAAAGTCGTCAATATTTCCGGCGCCATGTAACCAGGCACTGGCGAGCCGCACTACTTTGGTGCGACTCGCCAGACAGGCACCCTAAACGCCGGTTGCAGCAACCTCCCCCCGCCTTTAAACTGCAGTGCTGGCGCCAGTTCCGGTGCCAGCCAAGGCCTGTGGCCAGACACCAGTGGACCGAACCAGGAACTCATCACACCCATGCCTGATTCCCTGCCCTCGGATTCCGTGGGCCTTGTAAGCCCGAAGACCATCCACTTCGACAAGCCGTTGGAGCTGGCCTGCGGCCAGACGCTGGAAAGCTACGATCTGGTGGTGGAAACCTATGGCAAACTCAACGCCGATGCCAGCAATGCGGTACTGATCTGCCACGCACTCAGCGGCCATCACCATGCCGCTGGCTACCACTCGCTGGATGACCGCAAGCCGGGCTGGTGGGACAGCTGTATCGGCCCCGGCAAGCCCATTGATACCAACCGGTTTTTCGTGGTCAGCCTGAACAATCTCGGTGGCTGCCACGGCAGCACCGGCCCCAACTCCAACAACCCGGAAACCGGCAAACCCTATGGTCCGGATTTCCCGGTCGTTACCGTGGCTGACTGGGTCGCCAGCCAGGCCCGACTGGCGGATCATCTGGGCATTCAGCAATGGGCCGCTGTGGTTGGCGGCTCCCTCGGAGGCATGCAGGCCCTGCAGTGGAGCCTGGACTACCCGGACCGGCTACGGCATTCCGTGGTCATCGCCTCGACTCCACGCCTGACCGCACAGAACATCGCCTTCAACGAAGTCGCACGGCAAGCCATCACTTCGGACCGGGAATTTTTCGAAGGCCGCTATTACGACGAGAATCTGGTGCCGAAGCGCGGCCTGATGCTGGCCCGGATGGTTGGCCACATCACCTATCTTTCAGACGCCTCCATGGGGGAAAAATTCGGCCGTGAACTGCGTGAGGAAGCCTACAAGTTCGGTTTCGACGCCGAGTTCCAGGTGGAAAGCTACCTGCGTTACCAGGGCGAGCGCTTTTCCGAAACCTTCGACGCCAACACCTATCTGTTGATGACCCGGGCACTGGACTACTTTGACCCCGCCTACGACTTCGGCGGCGATCTGTCCAAGGCCCTGGCACCGGCACAATGTGAATACCTGGTACTGTCCTTCAGCACCGACTGGCGATTCTCGCCAGCGCGCTCCGAGGAAATGGTCAATGCCATGATTTCCGCCAGAAAGCGCGTAAGCTATGCCGAAATTGATGCACCCTGGGGCCATGATGCCTTCCTGATCCCGACCCCCAGATACACCGACATCTTTACTGCGTATATGGACCGGGTAGCACGGGAGGTCGGCGCATGAGAGCAGATCTTGAGATTATTCAACAGTGGGTGCGCCCGGGCCACCACATTCTGGACCTGGGTTGCGGCGACGGCACCCTGCTGGATTTCCTGCAACGGGAGCGCAATGCCACCGGATTTGGCCTTGAGATCAACCCGGACCACATCACCACCTGTATGGGCCGCGGCGTACGGGTGATCGAGCAGAACCTGGATACCCAGGGCCTCGACAACTTCGATGATGGCATGTTCGATATTGTCCTGATGACCCAGGCCCTGCAGGCGGTACGCCGCCCGGACAAGGTCATTGATGAAATGCTGAGGGTGGGTCGCGAAGGTATCGTCACCTTCCCCAACTTTGCCCACTGGCGACTGCGCTGGGGCCTGGCGCTGAGCGGCCGAATGCCCGAATCCGATGCACTGCCGTATAAATGGTATAACACCCCCAATATCCGCCTTTGCACTTTCAAGGATTTTGAAGCGCTGTGCCGGCAGAAAGGCATCAAGATCAAAAGCCGCCGGGTAGTGGACGGGCAGCATCAGAACAGCTGGCTGGCGCGGCTCTGGCCCAATCTGTTGGGGGAAATCGCCATATACCGCATCACACGGGAGAGCACATGATGAACCTTCTGACTGCAAGCAAGACACTGTTTCTGGCGTTCGGGCTCATGCTGGTATCGATCACCAGCCAGGCCGGGCAAAAGGATTTCGGAGAATATCAGGTGCACTGGAGCGTGCTCCCCAGCACCTTCCTGGCGCCGGAAGTGGCACAGGCCAACAATCTGCAACGCAGCCGGGGCATCGGCATCGTTAACATCTCGATCATGACCGAAGACGAGCACGGCCAGATCCAGCCCGTCAGTGGGCAGGTGGAAGGCCAGGTCTCCAACGATATCCAGCAGGTGAACTTTCTGGCGTTCCGCCGCATTCAGGAAGGTGATGCCGTGTACTTCATTGCCCAGTACCAGTATCAATCCGGAGATCTGATGACGTTCAACGTCACGGCGCGCCCCAGCGGCCACCAGGAAGATCTTCCGATCCGTTTTTCCCATACCCTGTTCAACGACTGATACCATGGCCCGCAAACTCGTCATCGCCAGCAACAACAAGGGCAAGATCGCCGAACTGACTGATCTGCTCGCGCCACTTGGCTTGCAGCCGGTCGCCCAGGGTGAGCTTGGGGTATCAGAGGCCGAAGAACCGGCCGTTACCTTCGTTGAGAATGCCATTATCAAAGCCCGCCATGCAGCGAGAGTCACTGGCCTGCCTGCGCTGGCCGACGACAGTGGCCTGGCCGTGGATGCCCTGGACGGCCGCCCGGGCGTTCGCTCCGCCCGCTTTGCCGGCGAAGAGGCAACCGACAATGATAATGTCGAGGCGTTGCTGGCAGCGTTGAAAGACACGCCTGAAGCAGAGCGCAGCGCTCAGTTTCACTGCGTTCTGGTTTATCTCCGCCATGCTGACGATCCCACGCCGATCATCTGCCATGGTCGCTGGCCAGGCCGCATTCTTGCCGAGCCGCGCGGGCAAGGCGGCTTCGGTTACGACCCGGTCTTTCTGGTACCGGAGCATGGATGCAGCGCTGCCGAGCTGACACGGGAGCAGAAAGGCAGGATCAGCCATCGGGGACGGGCTCTGGCCAGCCTTCTGGATCAACTCAGGGCGGAGCTTTAATACTGTGACCGCCACCCTGCCCGTGGCGGTCTGCCCGCCCTTGAGTCTGTACATTCACGTGCCCTGGTGCGTGCGCAAATGCCCGTACTGCGACTTCAACTCCCACGCTGTCAAGGGAGAGATTCCCGAACACGCCTACCTGAACGCCCTTCTGGAAGACCTGGATCAGGATCTGGGCCTGGTACGGGAACGCCCCATTGAAACCGTGTTCATCGGTGGCGGAACCCCGTCCCTGATGAGCGGCGCGTTCTACCACCGCCTGTTCGAGCGGCTCCGGGAACGGCTAACATTCAGCCCCGAGGCCGAAATCACCCTGGAGGCCAATCCCGGCACGCTGGAGACTGGTCGATTCGAGAGCTTCCGGGAGGCTGGCATCAATCGGCTGTCCATCGGTGTTCAAAGCTTTGATCCGGCGCAACTGAAAACCCTGGGCCGGATTCACGACAGAGCTTCGGCCCACAGCGCCATTGAAGCCGCCCGCAAGGCCGGTTTTGATAACTTCAATGTCGACTTGATGCATGGCCTGCCCGACCAGACACCGAGTCAGGCTCTGGATGATTTACAGGCAGCGTTGAGCTACCAGCCCCGGCACCTGTCCTGGTATCAGCTCACCATCGAGCCCAACACCGAGTTTTTCTCCCGACCACCCGCCCTGCCGGACGATGACCGGCTCTGGGAGATTTACCAGCTCGGGGGAGATCTGCTGCGCCAGGCGGGGATGGACGATTATGAAGTCTCCGCCTGGAGCCTGCCGGGCGCTCAGAGCCGGCATAACCTGAATTACTGGACCTTCGGGGATTATCTGGCCCTTGGGGCAGGCGGCCATGGCAAGGTGAGCCTTGCCGACGGACGCATCCTGCGATACTGGAAGACCAGGCAGCCCGACGCATATCTCAACCGGATCGGCTCCCGCACCGCTGGCAGTGAAGCCATAGAGCCGGAAGACCGGCCCCTGGAATTCATGATGAATGCGTTGAGACTAAAAAGCGGCACCGACGAAAGACTGTACGGTGAGCATACAGGTTTACCACTGTCGTCCATTGCGGTAAAACTTGAGCAGTTACGAAATGAAAACCTGATCGTCCCCGACCGTCTGCAGGCGACGGCAAAGGGGCAAAGATACCTGAACAGCCTGCTGGAGCACTTTCTCTGATGGACTCAGCCCAGCGCCCACCGCTTATTCCCATGCGCCCGATGAAGCTGCCCATGAAGGTTTCCCTGGTGGCTGCACTGGCACTGTGGCTGGTTCTGGTGGCGTTGAACCAGCCACTGCATACGTCCGCCGCGCCTCAGGGGATTGTCAGTTTACAGCTGGCCGGTACCGCCGAGCAGACTCACGCCATTCTGCGCAGCTGGCGTGACGGCAATCTCGCCATGGCACGGCTATCACTGTGGCTCGACTTTGTGTTCATCGTGGTCTATCTGGCCGCGCTGCTTCAATTAACCCGCCACTTCACCCGGGACAGACCGGGTATCCGGGAACGGATGGTCGCCCGCTGGGTGCGCGCCCTTTTTGTCATCGCAGGCATCAGCGATGTAGCGGAAAACATTGTTCTGCTTAATAACTTCAATCCGCCTTCAGACTCCCTGAGCCTGACCGCCACCATTCTGGCGCTGGTGAAATTCACCGGCCTGATACTTGGCATGGCGGGCCTCGTGGTCATCCGTGCTTCCCGCCGCAGGCCCCTGACTCACTCCCACTGAACTCAGTTGGTGCGATAAAACAACAAATCCCATACTCCGTGGCCAAGACTTTCGCCACGCTTCTCGAACTTGGTGATCGGGCGGTCATCAGGCTTGGGCGAATAACCACCTTGCTCCTGGGTATTGGCAAAGCCTTCTGACGCACTCATCACTTCCAGCATATGCTCAGCGTAGTTCTCCCAGTCAGTGGCCAGGTGCAGAATACCGCCCACCCGGAGTTTATGGCGGATGCGCTGTACAAATTCCGGCTGGATCAAGCGGCGCTTGTGATGCTTTTTCTTGTGCCACGGGTCCGGAAAGAACACCATCACCCGATCCAGACAGGCATCCGGCAGACACAGGTCAATCACATCATTGGCATCAATGCTGTATACCCGCACATTCTCAAGACCACGCGATTCCACTTCTTTCAACAAGGCGCCGACGCCAGGCAGGTGCACTTCCACGCCGATAAAATCCTGCTCGGGTGCAGCTTCGGCCATATCGGCAAGGGATTTGCCCATCCCGAAACCGATCTCCAGGTTGAGCATGTTATCGCGGCCAAACACCTCACGGGGGTCGATCATGCCATTGTCACGGCTCAGTCCGTACTTGGCCCAGTTGCGATCGAAGGCCTTCTTCTGACCTTCGGTCATCCGCCCCTGGCGCAGTACAAAGCTGCGAACACCGCGGCGTGTGGTGACCGGATTCGTATCCTGAGTCTCGTTCTGGTCAGTCATTCTGTGTCCTCAAGCTTCAAAGCGGATCTCATGGAATAAACCTGGCACACAGTTTACCAGAGTCAGCAGCTTCAGGCGGAGACAACCGACCCCTGGCCAGCCTGACGGTCGAGTTGACGGTAACCCAGCGCCTCCATCAGGTGCGACTGGCTCAGGTGTTCAGCACCCTCCAGATCCGCCAGGGTGCGGGCCAGTCGTAATATTCGATGGAGCGCCCGGGCCGACAACCCCAGTCGCTCCATGGCCCGGGTCAACAACCGCTCACTGGCGGCATCCAGCCGGCAAGCCTGATCCAGCAACGCTCCCGAGAGGGCCGAGTTGAGCATCCCACGAGCCTCCTGCCGGGCCCTGGCAGCCAGAACCCTGGCCCTGACACTGGCGCTACTCTCACCGGACACCCCGGAACCGAGCAAGACCTCTCCGGACTGCACCGGAACTTCCACATGCAGATCGAACCGATCCAGTAACGGCCCCGAGATCTTTGCCCGATAACGCATCACCTGTGCCGGCGTGCACTGGCACTCGATATTGGGGTGACCACTGTAACCACACGGGCATGGGTTCATGGCGGCCACAACCTGAAATCGCGCTGGGAAAGTGACCTGCCGCGCCGCCCGGCTGATGGAGATTTCGCCTGTTTCCATAGGCTCCCGCAGCACTTCCAGGACCCGCCGTTCAAACTCCGGCAGTTCATCGAGAAACAACACCCCCCGGTGCGCCAGAGAGATCTCGCCCGGGCGAGGACTGCTGCCACCGCCCACCAGCGCCACCGCAGACGCCGTGTGATGAGGCGCCCTGAATGGTGGCTGACGCCAGCCACCTGGCTTTAGCGGCTGGCCCGCAACGGAATGCACGCTGGCCACCTCCATGGCCGCCTCATCTGGCAAACCTGGCAGAATGCCCGGTAACCGGCTCGCCAGCATACTTTTACCGGTTCCGGGAGGGCCGAAAAACAGCAGATTGTGACCGCCAGCTGCGGCCACCTCCAGCGCCCGACGGGGCACTTGCTGGCCTCGCACCTCTGAGAGATCGGCCACAGACACCGCTGCGGCACCGTCTCCCGGCGTTTCAGATCGAGGAACAGGAACCAGTCTGGCACGGCCCGCCAGATGCTCACATACTGACAGCAGATGGCTGGCGGCAAGCACATCATCACGGCTGGCAAGGGCAGCTTCCTCGGCGTTGTCCTGAGGTAGCAACAGCGAACGGCCTGCTTCGCGAGCCGCCAGTACCGCGGGCAATATCCCCTTGAGGGGCCGAAGCGCACCATCCAGGGACAGCTCTCCGAGAAACTCGTGGCTTTCGAGGCTTTCGGGGGGAATCTGGCCGGAGGCTGCCAGGATGCCCAGGGCAATGGGCAAATCAAAACGGCCACCTTCTTTGGGCAGGTCAGCAGGCGCGAGATTGATGGTGATTCTACGGGCGGGGAATTCGAAACCGGCATTCAGCAGTGCACTGCGAACCCGATCCTTGCTTTCCCTCACTCCGGTTTCCGGCAACCCGACGATGGATAATGCCGGCAGGCCACCAGACAGGTGCACCTCAACGGTAACTGGGGGAGCAGAGACGCCAATGCTGGCGCGCGAATGGACAATAGCGAGCATGACAACCTTCCATGGCACAGAACAATCAGTCGTTGCGGGCAGCGACCCTGCCGCCCGGGCAAACCATCAGGAACTCTGGCGTTGCTCCAGTTCGGCAACACGTTTTTCCAGGGCCTCAACCTTTTCACGGGTTTTCATCAGGACCGCCTGCTGGGCATCAAATTCTTCCCGGGTCACCAGCTCCAGCCGGGACAGAACCGACATCACCGTGGCCCGGGCCTGGGTTTCAAAATCTTCCCGGGCTGCCCGAGCCATATCGGGAACAAACTGGCCAAACTGACCCTGCAACTGAGAAAAAATTTCCTGGGGCCCTTTCATCAATCACCTCTCGTATCGGTTTTTCGGCGATATCAGACTATTTTCCGTGTCGCCGGGGTGTTTGCGGGAGTGTATCACACCCTACCCCCTGCCATACTGTACCCGGTCGGCATTATAATGGCCGCGGCCGATGGCCCGACTGCGCTGTTTTGAGACAATCGCAGGCACAATGCACCACAACAGTGCATCAAGCTGCGCCATTTCGGCACAGACAATAATTAAGAGTTTGTTTTAAAAGCTATTTTTTGCGTTGGCATACCCGATGCTAAAGCCCTCGTACGCAATCCGCACAATTGATGTGCGAGGTGGCAGCATCCCGAACTCAACAACCGGCCGACGGGCCCTCACTGTTGGGACGGCTTTACCAAGGAGAAAGCAATGAAACTTGTGACAGCGATCATCAAGCCTTTCAAATTGGATGATGTCCGTGAGGCACTATCCGAGATTGGCGTACAAGGCGTAACCGTCACTGAAGTCAAAGGCTTCGGTCGGCAGAAAGGCCACACAGAGCTCTATCGTGGCGCGGAATACGTGGTGGATTTCCTGCCCAAGGTCAAAGTGGAGATCGCCATTGGCGACAACCTGCTGGACCAGGTCATCGAAGCCATCACCAAGGCAGCCAATACCGGCAAGATCGGCGACGGCAAAATATTCGTGACTGAACTGGAACAGGCTATCCGGATCCGGACAGGCGAAACCGGCGAAGAAGCGGTCTGATCCAGAACTGACACCCAGCCAACGCAAAAAACTTATAACCTGAAGAGCCTTGTGCGGAGGGCTTCCTATGGAAAGCAATCTCTTTCACCTGCAGTATGCAATAGATACCTTTTATTTTCTCGTGTGTGGCGCATTAGTCATGTGGATGGCCGCAGGCTTTGCCATGCTCGAGTCCGGCCTGGTGCGTGCTAAAAACACCACCGAAATCCTGACCAAGAACGTCGCGCTCTTTGCCGTGGCCTGCACCATGTACCTGGTGTGCGGTTACGCCATCATGTACGGCGGTAACGTCTTCCTCTCCGGCATCGCCGATGTGGACGTGGACGGCGTACTGGGTGACTTCGCCACCCGTGAAGACGGCTTCACCGGCGGCTCCATCTACTCAGCGGCCTCTGACTTCTTCTTCCAGGTCGTGTTCGTGGCCACCGCCATGTCCATCGTGTCCGGCGCGGTTGCCGAGCGCATGAAGCTGTGGGCGTTCCTGGTATTCGCGGTCTTCATGACTGGCTTTATCTACCCGCTGGAAGGCGCGTGGACCTGGGGTGGCGCCGATGTGTTCGGTATGTACAACCTCGGTGATCTTGGCTTCAGTGACTTCGCCGGCTCCGGCATCGTACACATGGCAGGTGCCGCTGCGGCCCTGGCTGGTGTATTGCTGCTTGGCCCGCGTAAAGGCAAATACGGCCCCAACGGTGAAATCCGTGCCTTCCCGGGCGCCAACATGCCGCTGGCCGCTCTGGGTACCTTCATCCTGTGGATGGGCTGGTTCGGTTTCAACGGTGGTTCTGTACTGAAACTCGGCGACGTCGCCAGTGCCAACTCCGTGGCCATGGTGTTCCTGAACACCAACGCAGCCGCTGCCGGTGGCGCTATTGCCGCCCTGATCACCGCTCGCCTGATGTTTGGCAAGGCTGATCTGACCATGCTGCTGAACGGTGCGATCGCCGGTCTGGTAGTAATCACCGCCGAGCCATCCACCCCGAGCGCGCTGACAGCCACTATCTGGGGCGCCCTGGGCGGCATCCTGGTGGTACTGAGCATCGTCACTCTGGACAAGCTGCGCATCGACGATCCGGTCGGCGCCATCTCTGCCCACGGTGTCTGTGGTCTGCTGGGCCTGCTGCTGGTACCGGTTACCAACGGCGATGTCAGCTTCAGCGGCCAAATCATCGGCGCCCTGACCATCTTCATCTGGGTATTCGTAGCCAGTCTGGTCGTCTGGGGTATCCTGAAGGCTGTCATGGGCATCCGTGTGACCGAAGAGGAAGAGTACGAAGGTGTCGACCTCTCCGAATGCGGTATGGAAGCCTATCCGGAGTTTGTCAGCGGCAAGCAGTAACACCGCTACCTATCGGAACGAAAAAGGGCGCCCTTGTGGCGCCCTTTTTCTTTAAGCTCTGGTTCAACCCTCTTCCGGGCGAACCTCATCTTCCAGCGCATCCACCATAAACTGCGGCATGGCCAAGGCACCGTGGTGCACCCCGGCATTGTAGTAACGGGTGACAAAGGGGCGGTTGTTGGCATCTTCCTCGCGGAAATACTTCAGCGGGTTTTCCTTACTGCCCATGGTGCAGCTCCACCAGCCCGTGGGGTATACCGGCTGGGGGAATGGCAATGTCTGCACATGGCCAAAACCGGCTTTGTGCATATCATCGTGAATGTCCTTGATGATGGTATTGGTGTGCAGCAGGGGGGATTCGCTCTGCTGAACGATGATACCGCCCTCCCTCAGGGCCAACATGGCATCGCGATAGAAATCCAGCGCGAACAGGCCTTCCGCAGGACCCACCGGGTCGGTACTGTCGATAATCAGCACATCAATGCTGTTCGGCTCGATATCACGCATCCACTGGATGCCATCACCGAAAAAGAAGTTGGCACGGGGGTCGCCATTAGCTTCGCACAGTTCTGGAAAATACTTCTCAGACATGCGGGTTACCCGCTCATCGATCTCCACCTGCCAGGCTTCCTGCACTCCTGGGTGTTTCAGCACTTCTTTCAGGGTGCCGCAGTCGCCACCACCGACGATGACCACTTTTTTCGGGTCCTTGTGGGTGAACAGCGCAGGATGGGTCATCATTTCGTGGTACAGGAAATTGTCCCTGGTGGTCAGCATCACACAGCCGTCCAGAACCATCAGGTTGCCGAAGGTTTCGGTTTCATAGATTTCGAGTTTCTGAAATGGCGTCTGCTCTTCATGGAGCTTGCGCTTTACCTGAAGGGAAAAAGCGGTGCCCTGGTCCTGAAATACCTCGGTGAACCAGCCTTCGTTCAATGCGGTCATGTCTGTCTCCCACTGTGTGCCGCTGCAATGTGCCGGGGCATCTGAAAGGGGCGTATTGTAGGTGCAGTGGTCAGCTCCTACAATGCAGCCTGTTACCGGCCCGCCGGCCGCCCCGGGTTCCCTGACAGGATAGCAACAATGGCTGAAACCGCTGCATCACCAGCCCACAAGGTCTACAACATCGCTCACTGGAGTGACGGATACATTTCAGTCAACGGTCAGGGCGAGGTTGAAATCTGCCCGGACCGGGGCAGAAGCGACGCCCGCATCAACCTGCCGGCGCTGACTCGCTCGCTGGCCGAAGCCGGTGTGCCCCTGCCGGTTCTGATTCGCTTTACCGATATCCTGCACGATCGGGTCAACAAGCTCTGCAATGCCTTCAACAAAGTCACTCAGGAGCAGGGCTACCGGGGCCGCTATACCGCGGTTTACCCCATCAAGGTAAACCAGCAGCGCCGGGTGGTGGAAGAACTGCTGTCAGCCGAACCGGCCGCCTCAGCCAACCAGGTGGGCCTTGAAGCCGGCAGCAAACCGGAGTTGATGGCCGTACTGGCGCTGGCAAAGCAGGCCGGTTCGGTGATTGTCTGCAACGGCTACAAGGACCGGGAGTACATCCGCCTGGCACTGATCGGCCAGAAACTGGGTCACCGGGTGTTTATCGTGGTGGAAAAGCAGTCGGAACTGCCACTGATTCTGGAAGAAGCAAAGAAGCTGGGCATTTCCCCGCTGATTGGCGTGCGAGCCCGTCTGGCGACTATTGGCAAGGGCAACTGGCAGAATACCGGGGGCGAGAAATCCAAGTTCGGTCTGTCTGCCAGCCAGGTACTGGATGTGGTGGATACCCTGAAACAGGCCGGAGCCCTGGGCACCCTGCAACTGCTGCATTTCCATCTGGGCTCACAGATTGCGAATATCCGGGACATCCAGACCGGCTTGCGTGAGTGCGCTCGCTTCTACACGGAACTGCACGCTATGGGCGCCCCCATCGGTACCGTCGATATCGGCGGCGGCCTGGGTGTCGACTACGAAGGAACCCGTTCCCGCAGTAGCTGCTCCATGAACTACAGCGTATTCGAATACGCCTACAACGTGGTGCACGTGCTGCAGTCCGAGTGTGACCGCCAGGGTATCCCGCACCCGGACCTGATCAGTGAATCCGGCCGGGCGCTCACCGCGCATCACTCGGTACTGGTCACCAATGTGATTGACCGCGAATACCCGGACAACCGCGAGCCTACGGAACCCGCTGCTGAGGCCCCCGCGCCGCTGCAGGATCTCTGGCGAGACCTGGAAAGTCTTCAGGATGAGGACTCGCCCCGCTCACTGGCGGAAATCTATCACGACATCCTGCACGCCATGGCCGATGTCCACGCCCAGTTTGCCCACGGTTTGCTGTCCCTGCAGGAGCGGGCCCAGGCCGAAACCCTGTACGTGCGCTGCTGCCGGATGCTCCGGGCCGAGCTGGACAGCGCCAACCGGGCGCACCGGGAAATCATCGACGAGCTGAACGAGAAGCTTGCTGAGAAACTGTTCGTGAACTTTTCCCTGTTCCAGTCCCTGCCCGATGTCTGGGGCATCGATCAGATCTTTCCGGTGATGCCGATCAACGGGCTTAACCGGTCACTGAACCGGCGGGCCGTGATCCAGGATATCACCTGTGACTCGGACGGCCGGATTGATCAGTACGTGGACGGCCAGGGCATCGAAACCACCTTGCCACTACCTGAACACGACCCGGAGTCTCCTTTGCTGATGGGTTTCTTCATGACCGGCGCCTATCAGGAAATTCTTGGCGATATGCACAACCTGTTTGGCGATACCCACTCGGTGGACGTGAAACTGGACCAACAGGGGCAATATCAGGTGGGGAAAGCCATTACCGGGGACACCGTGGCGAAAGTACTGCGTTATGTGAATTTCGAACCCGCCAACCTGCTTGAGGCCTACCGGCAGAAGTTCCGGCACAGCGGCCTGGCTGCAGAGCTGCAGCAAACGCTGCTGGCCGAGCTGTCCTCCGGGCTTGAGGGCTATACCTACCTGGAAGAAGGATAAGACGTCAGGATGGACGAAAAGACGTGATCAGGTCTGATTGTCCCGGCGCCAGGCCGAGGGCGACACTCCTTCCCACTTGCGAAAGGCCCGGCCGAAATTGGACGGGTCGCTGTAACCCAGATGCTCGGCAATCTCGTCAATGCTCATCGCCGAATGGCGCAACAGCAGCTCCCGGGCACGCTGATGTCGCACACTCTCCTGAAGACCATGAAAGCCTCCACCCTCGGCGGAGAGCTGCCGCCGAAGCGTTCGTGGCGACACCCCCATTTGCTGCGCCACATCCTCGAGGCCGGGCAAACGACCATCCCGGGCAGACTCCAGCAAACGCAAGACCCGATCGCTCACCGAGGCAGAAGCTTCCATCTGGCGCATTTCTTCCTCGCACTGGGCTTCTGCCACCCGGCGGGCAACCGGATTGGACAGTGACATCGGTAATCCCAGAAACGACTTGCGAAAACGCAACTGGTTTACTCCCGCCGAGAACGTGACCTTGCCGCCGAACAGATACTGGTAGCGCTCAACATCCTCGGGGCGAGGGTAATCCACCAGGCACCGCCCGCCATCCAGTAACTGAGTGCCGAATAACAGGTAATTCACATCCATCAGGGTGGCCATCACCACTTCGATATTAAACCGATGAAGCTTCTCGGTGTCGTGGTGAATCTCCAGCTGAATCACTGCATCCTCATCCTCGACAAAGAACGCCAGCGACATGTAGGCAAACCGGATCCGGAAATATTTGATCAACACCGCCAGCGCCTGCTCCAGGGTGTCGCAACTGATGGCAGCCTGGGACAGGGCTCCGTGCGCGGTGAACTTCAGGCGTTTGCCGTATTCCAGCCCCAGGCATTCATCACCACAGCGGGTCAGTGCCTGCTGGCATAACGCCGTGAACTGATCAAGTGTAATGAAATTGTCGGGATGACTGAGCTGGCTGTTTCGAATACCAGCCACTGACACGAGATCCGAACGACGCACCCCACGCTCCTCTGCCAACTGGCAGAGAATTTCAGCGTAATGCACCCGCATAACGGGCAAAGAGCCACTGGAGAGCGTTGCGTTCATGGTCTGGAATTTTTGATCGTTGTTTTACCGATCAGACTAGCCCCTGCCGGGGCAACCGGCAATAACCCCGGTGACGCAGTTCTTCCGGCCTTCAGGCCATCCCGACAATTTTTTCGGAATCCATGAATCCGCCCGGTAATCCATTGCGTAAACACTCTCACTGACAAATCTGTGACGAGTGCATAGAATGATGACCATAGCCAGCTCAAATACGATAACTGTCAAGGAGCGCCCGGTGACAACACTGGAGCAGCAACCAACGAAAACCGAAGGGCGCAAAGACCCCTGGGGTGTTTTGTTGGAAAAAGTCGGCAAGCATCAGGATCGGGCGGCTTATCATGCTTTGTTCGAGCACTTTGCCCCGCAGATCAAGTACTACGCAATCTCGAACGGGCTGGCCAGCCACGCGGAAGAGCTGGTGCAGGAAGTCTTCGTCTCTATCTGGCGCCGCTCTTGTCTTTACGACTGGCGCAAAGCGGCCGCATCCACCTGGATTTTCACCATTGCCCGGAACCAGCGCATTGATATGCTGCGCAAAATGCAGCGCACCAGTGCTGAGATGGCGGTGGAAACCGAGGATCTCTGGCAGATCCCGGGTGATAATGAAGACGAGCCGGTCACCTCCCTGCACCGCCTGATGTCCGAGCGGCGCATCCGGGAGTCGCTGAGCCAGCTCCCGGAAGAGCAGATTACCGTAATCGCGAAGGTGTATATGGAGCACAAATCCCACCAGATGGTGGCAGATGAGCTCAACATTCCTCTCGGCACCGTGAAAAGCCGGGTTCGCCTGGCACTGAACAAACTGAAAGTGATTTTGCAGGATCAAAACGTATGACACGGCACCATCCCGACAGCCTGAGTCTGATGGAGTACAGTGCGGGCAACCTGAGCGAGCCCCATGCACTGTGCATCCGCCTGCATCTGGAGCAGTGCCCCCACTGCCGTAGCCGGGTCGATACTCTGAACAGTCTGGGCGCGGTCATGATGGATCACCAGCCAAAGGTGACGGTGGCTGATTCGAGCTTTGATCAACTGATGGCGCGTATCGATAGCTCCCCGCAAGCATCATCCCCGGTGGTTCCCCAGCCAAAGGTGAGCCCTCTGCAGAAACTGCTCGGGGATGACATCAATGCGCTGCCCTGGAAACGTCAGCTTGCGGACGTGAGTGTGCTCGACATTACCGACAAGTTTCCCGGCCAGAACGAGCGGGTCGTCCTGCAAAAACTGGTAGCGGGCGGCAAGGCGCCGGCCCATACCCACCGTGGCGATGAAACCACGATTGTGCTGCAAGGGGCATTTGCCGACCAGAAGGGCGTATTCAATCAGTGGGACTTTGTGGTTCTGAACGAACAGGACGAACATCGTCCGGTGGCCGTCGGTTGCGAAGACTGCATCACGCTGTCAGTGCTGAGCGCCCCCCTGAAGCTGACCGGGGCCTTCACCCGTCTGCTCAATCCGTTCCTGCGTTAACAGCGTGCTGCGGCACCGCCGCAGCATGACTTCGCTACCATGGCAGATCACTGCCATCCCAACTGATAAAACGCCCATTATCCCTGGCATCGAGGCTTTCCAGAACCGAAAACAGATTGCTTGCCGTCTGCTCTGGCTCGTGCACCGTTAACTGCTCCAGCGACTGCTGAAATGGTTGGCTCAGCGACGACAAGGTGGTGCCCGGGTGCAGGGAAACGCATGCCAGTGGCGCGTAACGCCTCGACAATTCAATAGAAAGGTTCTTCACCACCATATTCATCGCCGCCTTGGAGGCGCGATAGGCGTACCAGCCCCCTAACTGGTTGTCCGAAATAGACCCCACTTTCGCAGACACCGCGGCAATACGCTTGAAGTGCTTTCCCCTCAGCACCGGAGCCAGCCTCTGCATCAGCGAGACAAACCCGAGGCAGTTCACCTGGTAGCTCCGCATCATGCTTCGGCCATCGATATCCTCCAACCGTTTCTCCGGAAACATCTGGCCATCGTGCAGCAGGCCTGCGGCATAAATAACGGTTTGAACCGGACCAGAAGCTTCCAGCACAGCCTTGAACTCGGCGACATCAAGCCGCTGCTCGTCCTCTGCATCCCAGGCCATCAATCTCACGCCAGAGTGATTCTTCAAATCGTCCGGCGCCGTCTCCGGCCTCCGGCACAGCCCAATCAGGCTCCGGTCCGGATAGCTGCTCAGATAACGTCGGGCCAATGCCGCACCGATGGCACCGGACACCCCCGCAATAACGGTCGTCATTCACCGATCTCCCGATTATCAATCAAGCCCATGTCGTTGATACGAAAAATCAATGCGTTCGGGCCATCCTGAAGCAAACCAAATAATTCAAACGCCCGTATGAAGAAAGGCTTCCAGATCAGAACGACGATATCCGGCGGTCGTTTAGACCGTCAAATCAAAACAGGAGAGTATCCATGCAATACCAGGCACCAGCGAACGATCTTCGCTTTCTGTTGTTTGATGTGTTGGGTGCAGACAAGCTGCACGAGCTGGAAAAATATGCCGATGCCACACCGGACCTGATCTCCGCGGTCATTGATGAGGCCGGCAAGCTGGCGGCAGAGGTCATTCAGCCCACCAACCAGGTTGGCGACCGTCAGGGCTGCAGCTACGACCCCGAAACCAAACTGGTCAAGACTCCAGACGGCTTCAAAGAGGCCTACCAGAAGTTTGTCGAAGGTGGCTGGACCGCGCTGGACGCGCCACTGGAGTTTGGCGGCCAGGGCCTGCCTCACACGCTGAAATTCGTGGTGGACGAGATGGTGTGCTCCACTAACCTGTCGCTGGGCATGTACCCCGGCCTGACGCATGGTGCCATCAGCGCCCTCTTTGCCCACGGCTCGGAAGAGCTTAAGCAGACGTATCTGGAAAAACTGATTTCCGGCGAATGGACCGGCACCATGTGCCTGACCGAGCCCCATTGTGGCACCGATCTGGGCCTGATTCGCACCAAAGCCACGCCGAATGATGATGGCAGCTACGCGATTGAGGGCACCAAAATCTGGATCACCGGCGGTGAGCACGATCTGGTGGACAACATTGTCCATCTGGTGCTGGCCAAGTTGCCGGGCGCGCCAGACACCACCAAAGGGATTTCCCTGTTTGTGGTACCCAAGTTCCTGCCAGACTCCGGTGAGCGCAATCCGGCCTTCTGTGGTGGCCTGGAGCACAAGATGGGCATCAAGGGTTCCGCCACCTGCGTCATGAACTTTGAAGGCGCCAAGGGCTGGCTGGTGGGCGAGCCCAACAAAGGCATGAGCGCCATGTTCACCATGATGAACGAAGCTCGTCTGATGGTGGGCATGCAGGGCCTGGGCCTGGCGGAAATGGCCTACCAGGAGAGCCTGGCCTTCGCCAAAGAGCGTCTGCAAAGCCGCTCCCTGAGTGGCCCGAAAAACCCCGACGGCCCGGCCGACCCGATCATTGTGCACCCGGATGTACGCCGCATGCTGATGCGCCAGAAAGTGCTGAACGAGGGCATGCGTGCACTGGCACTGTTTACCGGCCATCAACTGGATCTCTCGGTGGCACACCCGGACGAAAAGGTTCGTGAAAACGCCGACGACCTGGTACAGCTGCTGACGCCGGTGGTCAAAGCCTTCCTGACCGATGAGGGCTACAACAACGCCAACTGGGGCCAGCAGGTGCTGGGTGGCTCCGGCTTCACCCAGGACTGGCCGCTGGAACAACTGGTACGCGATGGCCGTATCGCCCGTATCTACGAGGGCACCAACGGCATCCAGGCGATGGATCTGGTGGGCCGCAAACTGTCGCTGAAGGGCGGGCAACTGGTACGCGCCCTGTTTGCCGAGCTGACGGGTTACCTGAAAGACAATCCTGATGCGCCCTACCGGGAAGAACTGAAAGGCGCCGTCAAGGGTCTTGAGCAGGCCACTCTGTGGCTGGCCCAGAATGCCCCGAAAGATCCGGAGCAGGCTGGCGCTGCGGCAACACCATATCTGCGTCTGACAGCCCTGACCGTCATCGGCTATCTGTGGTCCCGCATGGCTGCGGTGGCTGGCCAGCAGCTCGAAGCAGGCGCAGGTAACAAGCCACTACTGGAAAGCAAGCAGGTATCCGCCCGTTTCTATTTCGAGAAACTGATGCCCGAGGCGGACTGGCTGCTACGGGATATCCAGTCCGGCAAAGACAGCCTGATGGCCCTGGAAGATGAGCAGTGGATGGCCTAAGCGGCAGAGTTTCCGGTCAGGCCAAAAATTCTGGCCGGAAATGACCGACAAATGGCAATTTGTGACCTTCATCAAGACAGATCAGAAATTGATAATAGTCACGTTGATTAGTGTCTCTGAACTAGTCCAACCCGCCTCCTTGCGAGGCTGGTACCTTCTTGAAGCCGCGCTTTGCGCGGCTTTTTTTATGAATGCTTTTCGCCAGTCCTGCTACACAAGTACAATGCACGCTGCATTTTTAATACTCCAGTAGAGACCGCATGACCACCGATGACTACCATCTCCGCTTTGGCGGCATAGAGCGTCTGTACGGCCGCAAGGCCCTGCATGCTTTCCGCAATGCCCACATTGCCATTGTCGGCCTTGGCGGTGTTGGTTCCTGGGCGGCGGAATCCCTGGCGCGCAGTGGTATCGGCACCATCACCCTGATTGATATGGACGACATCTGTGTCTCCAACACCAACCGGCAGCTGCATGCTCTGCAGGGCCAGTATGGTCGCACCAAAACCGACGCCATGGCGGAGCGGTTGCGGGCCATCAATCCCCAGGCGGACATTCGGGTGCACTTCGGCTTTCTCACGGTGAAGAATGTCGGGGAGCTGATTACAGAAGACATGACCGGCGTGGTGGATGCCATCGACAGCGTGAAGGCAAAAGCGGCGCTGATTGCCCACTGCCAGCGGCGCAAGATTCCGATCATCTGTGCCGGTGGTGCCGGGGGCCAGATGGATCCGACCCAGATCCAGGTTGCAGACCTGGCGAAAACCACACAGGATCCATTATTGGCCAAGGTCCGTAATATGTTGCGCCGGGAATACGGTTTTTCCCGAAACCCGAAACGGCGCTTCGGCGTAGAAGCTGTATACTCTCTGGAACAACTGACCTATCCCGCCCCGGACGGCGAGGTATGTCAACAGAAACCGACAAGCGATGGCCCGGTGCGGCTCGACTGCGCCACCGGTTTTGGTGCTGCCAGCCCGGTGACCGCGAGTTTCGGCTTTTTCGCAGCGTCCCGGCTGCTGAACCGCGTCGCCCGTAAGGCCAACGCCTAATTCAACCATCGGGGCCCTTTTATGGCCGTAAGCACCACGTTAATTCTGGCCGGTATCGGCGTTTCTTCCCTGGTCTGTCAGTGGCTGGCATGGCGAGTACGCATGCCGGCTATCCTGTTCCTGCTCGCCGGCGGCATCCTTGCCGGCCCGGTGACCGGCTTCCTGCAACCGGAAGCCATTTTTGACGACCTGCTGTTTCCCGTCATCTCCCTGGCAGTGGCCATCATCCTGTTCGAGGGCAGCCTTACCCTGCGCTACGAGGAAATAAAAGGCCACGGCAAGATGGTGCGTAACCTGATTCCGGTGGGCACCATTGTCACCTGCATCATCGGTACCCTGGCCGCCCGCTGGATTCTCGAAGTGTCCTGGGAAGTCGCACTGTTGTTCGGCGCCATATCCGTGGTCACCGGGCCCACGGTGATTGCGCCCCTGCTCCGGGCTGTACGACCCACCTCCAAGCTGGCGAACATCCTCACCTGGGAAGGCATCATCATTGACCCGGTGGGCGCATTGCTGGCGGTTCTGGTGTTCGAGGGCATCGTTTCCTGGGGCCAAGGCAATGTTTTCAGCCATTCCCTCTATATTTTTGGCAAAACCCTGCTGGTAGGCTTTGCCATCGGTGCCGCCGCCGGCTACCTGAACGGCCTGGTCCTCAGAAAGCACTGGATCCCGCAGTACCTGCATAACGCCGGCACGCTCACCTTCATGCTGGGTGTCTTTGCCATCTCCAACGAACTGGCACATGAATCGGGCCTGCTCACCGTCACCGTGATGGGCATCTGGATGGCTAACATGAAGCAGGTTCCGGTCGACAGCATTCTGGAATTCAAGGAATCCCTCAGTGTCTTGCTCATTTCGGCCCTGTTTATCATTCTGGCCGCCCGCGTGGAGTTTGCTGCCATCGCCGAACTGGGCTGGGGCCTGGTTGCTGTGCTGGCTATCCTCATGCTGATTGCACGCCCCGCGAGCATTTTCCTCTCGGCCATTGGCACCACACTGAACTGGCGCGAAAAGCTGTACCTGAGCTGGATTGCTCCACGTGGCATTGTCGCTGCGGCGGTCTCAGCGCTGTTCGCATTCCAGCTTGAACGAATCGGGTATGAGAGTGCCGGCGTGCTGGTACCGCTGGTGTTTATGCTCATCATCACCACCGTTACCCTGCAAAGCCTCACTGCCCGGCCAGTGGCAAAATTGCTGGGAGTTCAGGAACCGCCTGCCCACGGCTTCCTGATACTGGGCGCCAACCCGGTAGCCCGGCTGGTGGCCCAGGCTCTGAAAAAGCATGACATTCCCACCATGCTGACCGACACCAACTGGGAGAACGTGCGTCAGGCGCGCATGGAAAACCTGCCGGTGTATTTCGGCAATCCGGTGTCGGAACATGCCGCCACACATATGGACCTGACCGGAATCGGCAACCTCCTGATACTGTCGCCATACAAGCAGATGAACAGTCTGGCCACCTACCATTTTCTGGACTGGTTCGGAGATGATTCGGTATTTGGTCTGGTGGAAGGCGACCAGGATCAGCGGGCGCGGCTTCAGACCGCAGGCAAGGTGCAGCGAACCCGGGGTCTGTTCGATGGTGTCAGCTATGCCAAGCTGGCGAGCCTGGTCAGCCAGGGCTACACCGTGAAAACCACGCAGCTAAGCGAAGAGTTCAGCTACCAGCAGTTTCTGAACCAGTATCAGAACCAGGCCCTGGTGTTGTTCGTACGCGACAGTCGGGACCATATTCACCCGGTCAAGGACATGGAAACCCTCGAGCCCGGTGACGACTGGGTACTGATCAGCCTGGTTCCCCCACAACCCCAGAAGGAACGTCGGGACCGGGAAGAACCTGCCGGTGAGAAGGGCGACAAAACGGCAAGCGGTGCCGCTCCAGCCTGACGCTATTCGCCTCCGTCAGCGGCAGTCAAGCACCAGCTTGCCACGGACGTGGCCGCCCTCCAGCAATGCGTGGGCGGCCTGCACCTGATCCAGCGGGAAAGCCTGTTCAATGTGAACCCGCACATCGCCGTCCTCAATCAGCTCGGCGATCTCGTCCAGGTGAAACACATCCGGCCTCACGGTCATACCATGGGCCCGAAGCCCCATGGCCTCGGCGGCGCTGACAATGTCATCGGCGGTCACGGTGGGAACGGTCACCAGCACGCCGGTTTCTGACAGGGTATGCAGGGAGCGTTTGCCGGCTTCCCCTCCCACCAAGTCCAGCACCACATCCAGGCCATAGCACTCCTCAGCCACGTCGGTAGTGTGGTAATCAATCACTTCGTGCACGCCGAGCTCTGCCAGAAAATCCCGATTGGCCGGTGAGGCTGTCGCCACCACATGGGCGCCACGCTCCAGCGCAAACTGAACCGCAAAATGGCCGACACCGCCAGCCCCGGCGTGAATCAGTATCTTCTGACCGGATTCCAGCCTGGCCACCTCAAACAGAGCCTGCCAGGCCGTTAATGCCGCCAGGGGCACCGCGCCGGCAGTCACCAGATCAAGCTCATCAGGGACGATGGCCAACTCGTCAGCACGAGCCAGTGTGTACTCCGCATAAGCACCACCGCCGGCCGGAAAGCCCACCATACCCATTACCCGGTCCCCCGGGGCCAGGGTGGTTACGCCCTCAGCAACGGCGACGACCTCACCGGCAACGTCGTACCCCGGCGTCCAGGGCAGCCGGTTTTCGATCTGTCGGGCGGCGAACCCCAGCCCCTTCCGGGTCTTCCAGTCAATCGGGTTTAAACCGGCGCCATGCACTCGGACGACCACTTCACCTTCCCGGGGCTCAGGCACCGGAGCCTGCGCCACCTGAAGCACCTCCCGCTCACCAAACTCGCCGTAGATGACGTGCTGCATGAGGATTGATTCACTAACGTCGGTAGGTTCCATGGTTGCCTCCGGAGTGCATGGGGTCAGATGTCCCTCGAAGGGCATCAAGGATGAGACTAGCAGATATTTCCGTCGACGGCCCTAGCGCGGCAGGCCCCGGCCGCCGGGCACCAGAGCGCCGGACAGAATATCGACAAATGCTTTCGGCGCCCGAGCCGGGCGCTGGGATTTCATATCAACGCAGGCGTGAGTAGACAGGCCCCGCAACAGGGTTTTGCCATCGGCCCTGCGAATCAACTGGAATTGTCGGGCCGAGCGAAAACGACCATCCCAGTCCGTCAGCCAGGTGCCCAGCACCAGCTGGTCGCCGGCATTAGCCGACATCAGGTAGTCAACGTCGGTGTGGGTAATGGCCATGGCCTTGCCGGTTTCCTCGTGCAGGGCCCAGGTCATGCCCAGGCTCTCGATGTGGGCCCAGCTCACTTCCTCCAGCCAACGGATGTACACCACGTTATTGGCATGGCCAAGTCGATCGGTATCTTCGGCCTGAACCGAGATTTCCAGAGTGAACGGGCCGGGCAAATCCCAGTTCAGGGCGGGGGCATCAGTCATGGGGTGGCTTCTCCAAGGCCGGGGATGGCCTGCAACGGTAGCCGGCCAATACGGTCGTTGTGAAGTGAACCAAAGTATAGAACACCGTCGTGGGGGTTAACTGAGGTAATCTCCTGCAGATGAGTACCGCGAGTGTCGTGCAGGCTGGTCAGCATCTGGCCCTTGCTATCGAAGGCGACTACCAGACCGTAGTTCTGGGGCTTGGGCTTCAGGCTCTCCGGCAACTTGGCAACCAGATCCTTCAGCCAGGGGGACTTGTGCATGGCATCGACCCGGGGATTACGCAGGGTCGGGAAGGCGACCCAGTAACGGCCCTCACCATCCACCGCCAGGTTATCCGGAAAACCCGGCAGGTTGTCGGCAAATACCTCAGCCCTGCCAGCCTTGGGGCCACTGATCCAGTACCGGAGAATGCGGTATTTCCAGGTCTCGTTCACCAGCACATAATCGCCCTGAGGGGCTACCGCCACACCGTTGGCAAAGTGCAGGTTGCCCAGCAGCACCTCGGTTTTCCGGGTCTTCGGATTGTATCTCAGCAGCCGGCCGTGAGGACGCATCTCCAGCAAGTCGAGTACGTAATCAGGCTGCTGGAAGCGGGAACTGGCGTCGGTGAAATAGATCCGGCCATCGGGGGCGATCACCACATCATCCGTGAACCGGAAGGGGGTGCCCTCGGCCTCTCGGGTAAGCACCGTGATGTCACCCTGAGGGGTAATGGATAACAGGCCTTTCCAGGCGTCGGCGACAATCAGATTGCCGTTGCTGTCAAACACAAGTCCAAGCGGCCTGCCACCGGTTTCCAGCCAGTGTTCCACCGTACCATCAGGGTGAACACGAACAATCCACCCATCCTGGGTACCGGTGTAGAGCACACCATCAGGGCCGATGGTGGTGTCTTCCGGGCCGTACACCTCACCACGAGCAAGCAGATCCGCCAGCCGCAACCGTTCATTGGGCGCCAGCACACCGGTCATGGCCGGTGGAGAGGGCGCATCCCAGGCTTTACTGTCAATCGGAGACGGGGTCAGCAGAAAGCTGCCAAGCAACAAAAAGACAACCAGCAAGCCAACCAGCAACCATTTCATCATGCGCGCCCGTTCCCTTTTATGATTCTTTGTCCGCAGGCGACCCGGCGGATAACTCCGTGTGCCTAACCTTAGCAGACATCACAGGGTTTCTGACAAGATCAGGCCTGTTCCAGAAAACGCCGGCACAGCATGGCAAAAGCGTCCGGCTTTTCCGCGTGCAACCAGTGCCCGGTGCCTTCAATGATTTTCAACTCGGCGCCCGGAAACAGGGTACGAATGGTGTCCCGGTGTTTCTCCTGGATGTAGGCGGAATCCGCACCCTTGATAAAAAGCACCTGTCCCTCAAAAGGTCCCTGCCCTTCCGGCGCTGCCGCCAGCTTGTCATAACATGCATCAATGACAGACAGGTTCAGCCGCCAGCGGAAGGCCACCTCGTCGTCGGCCTGTTCCTGGGCCGGAATACGCTCCAGGTTTTTCAGCAGGAACTGGCGCACACCCGCCACTTCGACAAACTTGGCCAGGCGGGCATCCGCCTCGCTGCGGGATTTCACGCCACGAAGATCCATCTGCTGCATGCCTTCAAGAATGGCGTCGTGGTGGGCCTTGTAGGTAACCGGCGAGATATCCGCCACAATCAATGACCGCACCCGCTCAGGATGCTTCAGGGCAACCTGCATGGCGACTTTGCCGCCCATGGAGTGGCCCAGCAGACTGGCTTTTTCAATACCCTGGGCATCCAGATAGGCAATGACATCCTCGGCCATAGCCGGATAGTCCATGTCGTCAGTATGGGGAGAGCTGCCGTGATTGCGTTCATCCAGAGCATGGATCTGCCAGCCGTCCTCAAGCCGGCGGGCAATACCACCCAGGTTTTCCAGGGAACCAAATAGTCCGTGCAGCAGGATCAAGGGATCTCCCTGACCGGAAATTCGGTGGTTCAGTGCAACACTCATGGTCTGGCAGCCTCCGGTTGTCGGATCAAACCGGATACACTACCACTGCCAGTTTACGGGGCAAGGGGAAATTGGTGACAACCCCACGGGCAGAAAAAAGCCGGGCATGGCCCGGCTGGAAGGTCACAGACATACGCCTGAAAGATCAGCAATAGAAAATGCTGTCCAGGTATTCAGCGAGTGCCAGAACGTTTTTGCGCTCCATTTCGCTATGGGGTACAAAGATTTCCTGTTCCATACAACACCTCCACTTTGCAACGCATTACTTCAACCTGATAGCCAACATGCTATCGTTGAAGCAGTGGCAACCCGTTGACTTGCTGTCCCAATCATTTGACATTTTGTATCAGTCCACCAGATAACAAACGGGAGCAGAACCCAGGCATGCAGCCCCAGACCGAATATCCGGAATCGCCCCAGGTGGCGGCATCCAGCACACTGGCGCTGGTGCATTATCTGGAAACACGGGGTCTTCTGGATCGTGTCCGGGTGGAACAGGCTACCGGGCTGACACTGGCGACTCTGAAAGATCCGGACCTACGGGTACCCGCTTCTGCCCATTACCGTTTGTGGGAACTGGCCGAGCAGTTGACCGCCGATCCGGGCGTCGGCCTGCATGCCGGCCAGGTCATCGACCCCGAGCGCATGGGGCTGGTCGGCCATGTGTTCTTCAACTGCGACACTCTGGGCGAAGCCGTGGTGCAGTATGTCCGGCTGCACCGACTGATCAACGAATCAGTCACCCTGAGTTTTGAGCAAACCCCGGACCAGGCCATCCTGACCTGGCAGCCGGATCGTCCGGATCATTACTGTCGCCAGGACATGGACCGCACCCTGGCCGCCGCCCTGTGCCGGACCCGGCACTTTATCCATCGCAGTATCGAGGCTGACTGGCTGGAAATTGCCCATCCGGAGCCCGTATATGCCGGTGAATACCGCAAACTGTTCGGTGGCACTGTCCATTTCGGCTGTGGCGTTACCCGCATGGCGTTTAACAGCAAGCACCTGGGCCACCCCATCCCGCACCGGAATCCCTATGTTTACTCAGCGGTGCTGAAACAGGTAAATGCGGTCATGGCCCGGCTACAGACCCGCCGCTCGTTCAGCCGAAAGGTGCGTCGCCTGATTTCCCGGCAGATGGCCACCGACCGGATTGACGCCGACACCCTGGCCCGGCAGTGTCATATGAGCCGCCAGACCCTGTACCGAAAACTCAAGAAAGAAGGCATGAGTTTCCACGACCTGGTGGAGCAGGTCCGCAAGGACAAAGCCCTGCGCTATGTCGCCGACGACCAGTACGCACTTGGCGAAATCGCCTTTCTCCTGGGGTTCTCCGAGCTGAGTGCCTTCAGCCGTGCGTTCAAGCGCTGGACCGGTGTCGCCCCGGCCCAGTTCCGGGCCAGTCATCAGGGACACGAGTCATGATCACAGAGAACCTTTCGCTACTGGCCATTCCGCTGGCTGCGCTGTACCTGGCGGCGCTGGCCTGTATTTACCGCATCCTGCTCACCTATCGAACGGCCCAGGGAGCCATAGCCTGGATTCTCGCGCTGGTGGGCCTGCCCTACATTGCCGTGCCCATGTTCCTGCTGTTTGGTCGTTATCGCTTTGGTGGTTACGTCAAGGCTCGCCGCATGGGTAACAAGTCTCTGACCAGCCTGCTCGATAATTTTGAAAACCAGACCACCTCCATCACCAATCCGGGCCAGGAGCATTTCAGCGACGAGTTGCAGGTGTTGTGCAAACTCGGCCGGCAACCGTTCACCGCTGGCAACCACTGCACGCTGCTGCGAGACGGTGAAGCCACCTTTGAAGCCCTGTTCGATGCCATGGAAGACGCCCGCCATTATCTGCTGCTGGAGTTCTACATTGTCCGCTCAGACCGTGTCGGCCAGCGCATCAAGGCCATCCTTGAACGCAAGCTGGCCCAGGGCGTGGAGGTCTGGTTCCTGTATGACGACATTGGCAGCGCGTTTCTGTCCCGCAAATGGCTGAATGAACTGTCTGCTGCCGGCGCCCGCATTGCCTCGTTTGGTGACGGCAACATCCGGCGTCGGCGCTTCCAGATCAACTTCCGTAATCATCGCAAGCTCCTGGTCTGCGATGGCAAGGTGGGATTCGTCGGTGGTATCAACCTGGGCGACGAATACCTGGGCACCGCCATGGACCAGGAACCCTGGCGCGACACCCATTGCCGGATTGAAGGGCCCGCTGTCACCGGCCTCCAGCTGGCCTGGCTGGAGGACTGGAACTGGGCCAGCAATACCCGGCCGGAACTGAACTGGGCGTCCGTGTCTCAGCCTCCCGGCGACCAGGAAGTACTGGTATTGCCCACCGGCCCGGCAGACACCTGGGAAACCTGCACCCTGTTCTTCCTGAACTGCATCAACAACGCGCGCACCAGGATCTGGATTGCCTCGCCCTATTTTGTGCCGGATTTCCAGATCATGAATGCCCTGCAGTTGGCGGCGCTCAGGGGGGTGGATGTTCGCATCCTGATACCGGAGAAAACCGACAGCCCACTGGTCCGGCTGGCCGCCTATTCCTATCTGGTACAGGCCAGTCAGGCCGGCATCGGCATCTATCGTTACCAGCCCGGCTTCATGCACCAGAAAGTGGTTCTGGTGGACAGCCGCTACGCCGCCATCGGCACCGCCAACCTCGACAACCGGTCCATGCGCCTTAACTTCGAGATTACCGCCGTCAACACCAGCCCGGCGTTTATCCAGCAGGTGGAAACCATGCTGGAGGAAGATCTGGGCGCCAGCCGGCCCATGACCGAAAACGACTATCGCCAGCGCTCAATCCTGTTCCGGCTGGGCTGCCGGGCGGTACGACTATTGGCGCCCCTGCTTTGATCTGGCCCCGGGCGGGCGCTTGTGCGAACATGAGCGCTCGACTGATGCTGTAAACGAACATTTCATGAACGCATTCAAACCCAGAGAAACCCTGACCGAACAGGTCGCTCGCCACATTGAAAATCTGATTGCCTTCGAGCAACTCCGTTCCGGCGAGCGCATCTATGAAAGTGCCATGGCCAAGCAGATGGATGTCAGCCACGGCTCCATCCGGGAAGGCCTGCTGCTGCTGGAGAAGCGCCATCTGGTGCGTAACGTCCCCCGCAAAGGCGCGTTCGTCACGCCGCTGGATGAACACTTTGTCCGCAGTCTCTATGAGACTCTGGAACTGTACCTGACTCACACCGGACGGAAGCTGGTGCGTCAGTGGCAACCGAATGACATGCAGCGGCTGGAATCCCTGTACGAGCAGATGCGTGACCGTTTTCAGAACAACGATCTGATGGCGTTTCTGGAGCTGGGTATTGAATACACCAAAGCCTCACTGGTGTACGCCGACAATTACTTTATTGTCTCGGCCATCGAGGATCTCTGGCCCTCTGCCAAGCGTTGCGCCTTTGTCGCCCTGCGCCATGGCGGCAAAAAGGTTCTGGAAGACAACCTGGTGCACATGGAAGAATCCATCCGGATAATACGGGAACGGGACGAACAGGCCCTGGCCGATATCCTGCACCGCTATGCCGTGCAGCAGTGTGAGCAGGTGCTATCCGCTCTGAACAACTGATACCGCGAAAACTCAGTAGAACAGCTGGGTGAATGAGAAGCCGATATTGAGGTATGCGGTCCATTCGTCTTCGTTGTTATAGGCGGCCGAGAGCTGTACCGGCCCCAGGAAGGTATCCACACCGGCGAAAACACTCCAGGATCGCACCAGCCCAGACCAGGTGGCATCATCCATCTGCTCCCAGGCATTGCCGGTCTCAAATCCCAGGCCGGTGAACCAGGGCAGCACCGGCCCGCCGAATTCGCGCCTGGCCCAGGCCGCCAGTAAAACGGCATCGTTTCCTGTGATCTCGCCCGGGGCGTAGGCTGACAACTGCCGAAAACCGCCAAGACGCGCTGCGTTCTCAACGCCCGGTTCACCGCTGATGACCTGCCGGGTATACAGCAAGCCGGTGAGATTGAAACGTTGCCAGGTGCCGGTTCCCAGCAACATGCCGGTGAGGGCATCGAACTCCCGGTCACTGCCGAGCTCTTCCCGCTCTACTCTGGCCCGGATACCGGCAAAAGCACCGGATTTCGGATAGAAGGCATCACTCAGGGAATCATGCACCAGTTGCAGGCTGCCGTAGCCCTGATGCACCTTACCGGAAGGTGCAACCGGAACGCCCACTTCGTCATCCACGGTGGCATAGCCACGGACATAACCCAATCGGATCTCGCCATCGCCACCCAGTTCCATGCCAAGGGCCAGATCCACTTCCCGAAAGGTCACATCTATCTCGGAAATACGGTCGCCGTTGTCGTAGACACTGTAATCATCACGGCGATATTCAACCCCAACCACCGCAAACCGGTCATAACCGTAATCCAGAGGCTGGTACCATTGGCTACGCACCCAGGGCTGGGTGCCTAATTGGAGCCCGGTCTGCCATTCCGCGCCAAGGCGATTGAGTTCGGTCATCCGTAACCCGGTGGCCAGATTGAATCGTGTATCGCCGTCGAAGTTGTCCTCATAATTCAGGCCAAACGACAGATAGTTGGGCCCCCAGCTCTTCTCCCTGGCCTGGATAATCAGCACGGGGCCGGCCTCGGAAGGACGCATGGACCAGGACACGGTCTCGTAGTACCCCAGCCCGTAGATGCGTTTGAGATCGGCTTCCAGTTGCTCCACATCGAGCGGCTCACCCTCTTTCTGCCGGATCCGCTCGCGCAGAAAATCACTGGCCAGGCGGTCGCCTTTACGGAATTCGATCCGGACGACCGGCCCCGGTGCCAGTTTCTCGGCCCGGAGCCGTGCACGGTAATCCCGCCACTCCGAGTCAGACACCGCCAGCCGGTTCAGGGCCACAGCATGATCCCTGGCTCCACTGGCCCCCAGCTCAAACAGCACCGGCGCGTCGTAGAAATCGGCAGAGGTGTGGCCTTGCAGATCTGGCTGGATCAGAATGTCGCGATCGGTTAACAGGCCCAGCTGTAATTCGGTGTTGCGCCGGGTCATCAGCGTGGTGAGCTGCCCGACCACTGAAAAAGCTTCGCGCATGTCCTCTGTGGTCATGAGCGGATCGGTGATATCCACGGCAATGACCACATCAGCCCCCATGTCCCGGGCCACGCTGACCGGTAGGTTGTTGGCCACCCCACCATCCACCAGTAATCGCCCGCCTCTTTCCACCGGGGCGTATACGCCGGGAATGCTCATACTGGCACGAATGGCGTCGGCCAGGTTGCCGTCGCCAATCACCACTTCAACACCGGTTTCCAGATCAGTGGCCACAGCCCGAAAGGGGATGGGTAGCTGATCAAAGTCATCCACCAGCGCGGCGTTACGGGTCAGCTCATTGAGAATAAACCCGAGATTCTGGCCGGTAACCAGTCCGCCACCAAACCGAACGCCCTCGGAACCGACGCCAATACCCGGCACCAGAGGCAGGCGCCAATCGTCCTGCTTTCGGCGCACCGGCTTGTAGGCCCGGCCCGGGTCATCGCGAAAGCTGGACAGCCAGTCCAGCCCGATAAAGCGCTTTTCAATTTCTTCCACCGGCATCCCGGTGGCGTAGAGGGCGGCAACGGCCGATCCGGCACTGGTACCGACCACCACATCAACCGGCACCTGCATTTCTTCCAGCACCCGCAATACACCGACATGGGCCATACCTTTGGCGCCACCGCCACTGAGCACCAGGCCAATGGTTGGGCGAGCGCTACTCGCGCCAGCATCGGCGAAAGCAGAAGGGAATACGGGCAGGACAAGCAGAATGCACAGCAACCAGGACGGCCAACGAGTGCTCACAATCCCGTCACGAGCTCTGTTTATTGTCATCGTCGGCCAGTGACAGATGGGAGGTATCCGGCACAACCGGTGGGGGGAGATCCCGTTTTATACCCAGATCACTGCCGGCCGGAGCCAGTGTCCAGTCATCAAGATGCTCAAACATCGGTGCCTCAGCCTCCTGATGCTCAACCAGAGTCACCCCGACCGGGTCCAGGCTCAGGCCGGAACCGGCCAGAATATCATCCACCTTTTCGCCGGCCACTGGCAGGCGATCGCCCGGTTCAACGGCTGGAGTGTTACCGGATTTCGCTTCCGGTTGCGCCGACTTTGGTGCCGGAGACTGTGGCGGGACCGGCTGTGAGGCCAGAGTCTGAGCAGAGGGCGCCGGTGCTGGTCTGGCCGGCTCGGCTCCGGGCATCGGCTGTGCATACGCCACCATTCCGTGTTTTTTCAGCACCGCCAGATACTTCTCGGCCTGAACCTGCTCAAGCTTGTTACGAATGACGACCGGTTGCCCACTGAACATGCGGTCCAGCTGCTCGACGCTGGCCTTGAACAGGGCCCGGGCATTGTTGCGAGCGGTTTCCAGATCGGTGCCTGGTGTGCACTCTCCTTTGAACACGAGCTGGTACATGGCTATCCCTCTGCTTTTACAACAACTGTTGGTCAATGATAGCTGAAATCACAGGCCACAACAGGCATTAACCAACGCCGGGCCTTACCATCCGGAAATCATTTCAGCATTGCAAACAATTGAAAAATCCAGCGTCCACAGGAGGAAAAGTAAGCCACACTCTGCAACAATCAACTGTAACCAAACTTTACACTTGGTTACACTAACAAGAATCGCAGATTACGTTCCGGGAGCCTCACATGCGCACCAACATTACCGCCCTTCTCTCTGGTCTGGTGCTCGGCTTGTCATCGGCGCAGGTATCCGCCGAAAACCTGGATGTATTGATGAGCCAGGTTTTTCAGGCCAATGAAGCCACCTACATAGGCTATGAAAGCATCGAGCGCGAGGACATTCCCGCCCGGGCCAGCGTAGACCGGAAATACCTGATTGTGGATTTCCGCTTTCCGAACCAACAGCCGGCCGCCGAACAACTCCAGGCCAGCGTACACAAAGTGTGCATGACCCTGCTGAAAGATCGTGAACTGATCCGCTCGCTGTCGGATTCCGGCTACGACATGGTGGCCGTGGCCTTTGACCGCCAGTCCCAGTTTGACTGCCTCTAGCCTGTAGCCCGGGCTATTCCTGTCCCAGTAGGCGGGGGAATGCATCCAGGGCGGTATTCACCGCGTCCAGATTAAAGGCCTCCACATCCGCCAACAGCTTCTCACCGTAGCGCGTGACCGACGATGAGCGATGCCGCTGCCCCCATTCGATAATGCGGACCGCGAAATCCTTCATCTGTTCCGGGTCGCCGCTCTCGCGCACTTCCTGCCATTCATTACCGAAGTCTTCAGCCAGTTTTTCCCGCAGCCAGCCCCGCTCATGCATACTCATGGTCTGGGCCAGCAGGCGCTCGGATTCCTCCGGCGCGCCATCGTCATCAGCCTGCTCCACCGTCGCTTCTACTCTGGGCAGTACCACCTTGAACGTCGAGCCCACATTGGCTTCACTTTTCACGGTCAGTCTGCCGCCCATCATTTCCACCAGTTTACGACTGATCGCAAGCCCCAGCCCGGTACCGCCATAACGCCGGGAACTCTGGCCTTCCTGCTGCTCGAAGGCTTCAAAAATGCGCTCCTGCTGGTCCGGGGCTATGCCGATACCGGTGTCAGCTACGGTCACCACCAGCCGGTAGTAACAAACCTCGGAATCGGCATCCGCCGGCTCGCCCAGCGGCTTGGCGACCGCTCGCACGGTAACCCCGCCGTCGTGGGTGAATTTGATGGCATTGCCCACCAGATTAAACAGCACCTGTCGCAAGCGGGTTTCGTCCAGCATCATCGCCGAGGGCATACCCGATCCCACGCTCACTTCCAGGGTAATGCCCTGCTCCGTCGCCCGCAGGTCAAAGATGTGGCGGACATCACTGAGCAGCCGGCGCACGGAAACAGGGCCGAAATCCAGGCGCATCTTGCCGGCCTCGATCCGCGACAGGTCCAGAATGTCATTGATCAGCATCAGCAGGCTTCGACTGCCCGCCCGGATGGCATTGAGGTAATTGCGCTGTTGGGGATCTGTGACCGAATTGTAGAGCAGATCGCTGTAGCCAATCACCGCGTTCATAGGCGTTCGGATTTCATGGGACATGTTGGCCAGGAATTCGCTCTTGGCACGGCTCGCAGCCTCCGCCTCCCGGGCCAGCCGCTCCGCCTCAAGCTTGGCGGCACGGAGTTCATCCTCACTCCGGCGCAGCGCGTTCTCGGACCGGATTCGCTCATCCACTTCCAGTGAAAGTTTGCGGTTCCAGTACAGGAAGATCAGCACCACCACGATGGCTATCAGAATGATCCGCCGAACCACGGTGTAATCGGCTTCCTGTTCGATATCCAGGTGAATCCAGCGATTATAGATGGCTTCGGTTTCGGACGTCGGCAGACTGCCCAGCGCCTTGTTCAGAATGCGGTGGAGCTCAGGCTGGGCCGGGCTGACCGCCAGTCCCAGATCGTACTGGTAAGGGGTAATACTGGTAATCCTCAGGTTCGACAGACCGAGCCGTGCCACCGTGTAGCTTACCGCCGGGATATGCGTCACCATCACATCCAGATCGCCGTTGGAAAGCGCAAGCAGCCCGTCTTCCACGGTCTGCTGGGGATAGAGGTCGAGATTCGGATGATTGATCAGCAGATAGTCATGACTGGCCTGGCGGTTTACCACGCCGACCCGCTCATCCCGAAGTTCACGCAGGTCTCCGATAAAGCGACCGGCGTCGCGGATCGCCAGCGCAATGGGCACGTTGACATAGGCCCGGGTGAACAGGAATTCCTGCTCGGTACGAGGCGTGCGGGACATGCCGGGAAGCACGTCCAGCTCACCGGATTTCAGTTTTTCCTCGGCGTCGGCCCGACTGTCTACCGTCACTCGCTGGAAGCGAATCCCCAGATCCTTCTCCAGCCGGCTGAGCAAGTCGGCGACCAGCCCCGTGGGCCGGCCATCCTGTTCAAACTCGAACGGCGGCCAGTCCGGCCTCAGTCCGACGGTAATCTCCGAGTTACTGGCCAGCCATTCCAGTTCACCGGCGGTCAGGGCCACGTTTCGGGTCTCGACTTCAGGCAGCTCCCCCGCCAACCAGGACTGGCGAATATTGCGATGTTCCTGATGGGTCAGTGACGATACCGTGCGATCAAACACCCGAAACATGCGCTCCTGCTCAATGGGAACCTGCAGCACCACATCCACAGGTCGCCGATCCAGCAACACCGCCAGCCCGACACCATTGATCATCGCCGATTCGAGGTAGTCAGACACCACCGGAACCGGCCCGAGAAAAGCATCTGCCTCGCCCGACATAACCCGGCTGACCGCCTCACCCAGGCTGGAAACCGGTACCGGCGTAAAGCTTTCCACCGGGTCCAGCAGCGGAAACTGATTGGGGTCGTCGCCGACAATGACAACCTTCGCTGCCTCCAGATCAGACAAAGTCCGGATTGCCGGGTCGCCGGCATTCACAAACACCCCGTAGGTGAGTGACATCAAGGGCGCTGTGTGTCGCACGCCGGGAATAACCGGGGCGCCGGGCAGTCGGGTGGTCAGGATCAGGTCCGGCTCTGGCCGCTCAGTGCCCAGCATCTGGTTCATCAGAAAGGGCTCAATGGGCAATCCCAGCTTGGAGGACAAGCGGTTGAGGTAGTCCACCCAGATGCCCGCCATGCGCCCCTCCCCGGTATCGAACACCAGCGGCACCTGGGTATGCCTGACCCCCACATTGAAGCCATCCTGTTCTGCAAGCCAACGCAGATCTTCAACGCCCAGTACGGGCGCCGGCGAATTCTGGGGTGGATCCGCCAACACGGCCCCTTGAAAAAGCAGCAACAGGAGGCAAAACATGAACTGTGAACGAGACTTCACTGGATATCCTCGGCGGGTCCACTACATTTCAGGAAAACCATACCTGCAAACGGGCAGGATTGCATTTTGCCAATGAGCTGATGGAGGTACGTAACCATGGACACCAGCAAACACAGCCTGAGCACCCTGTTCGAACAACTGGGTCTGCCCTCCGGTCAATCGGAAGTCGAGCATTTCATCGCCCGACATTCACCATTACCCAGTGAAGTCGCTATCCAGGATGCGCCCTTCTGGTCAGAGAGCCAATCCCATTTTCTGGAGGAAGGGCTGGAAGATGACAGCGACTGGGCGGAGGTGATTGATGAACTGGATGCCCTGCTAAGGCGCTGATTGGCTGGGTCAGAGCACCGACACCCGATTTCGGCCCTCATCCTTGGCCTGATAGAGGGCCCGATCAGCCCGGTCAAACACCGACTCTTCGGTGTCGTCGTCCTGAAAACCGGTCAGCCCCGCTGAAAAGGTAATGCTTACCGGCTCGCCGCTGAAATGGAACGGCAGGCCGGATACATGTTCGCGCAGGGAATCCAATACCTTGCGGGCTTCATCTGTGGGCGTTTCCGGCAGAAGCACCACAAACTCCTCGCCACCGAACCGGGCGATAAAATCCGTCGACCGCAGGCGAGTGCTCATCTCCCGGGCCACCAACTGCAGCACGCGATCCCCTGCCTTGTGGCCATAGGAATCGTTGATGCGCTTGAACAGATCCACGTCCAGCACAGCCACCGTGAGCGGGTGCCGGTAGCGCAACCAGCGATTGTATTCAAACGACAGCCGTTCCTGCCAGGCTTCACGGTTGGGCAGCTGGGTGAGCAGATCGGTCAGGGCTCGCTGACGCTCTTCACGCACCTGGGCCTGCATCTGTTCCGAATGGGCCTCCATGGCCGCGACTTTCTCCTGCATGGCTTCCAGTTGGTTCGCCAGCAGTTTTTCACGCTCGCTTTCCGACGTCCGGAACCGCTCCAGCGCACTGCCAATAAATTCCAGGCGTTGACTGACCGACTGCTTCAAAGCTTGAATATCCTCGCTGGCGCGGATGTCATCCCCCACCTTGTCCAGCTCGGCACGGATTTCCCGGTCCAGCGTTGCTGTGGCGTCCTGCCGGCCAGTCTGGACATCGCTCTGCTGGGCAAAATGCTCCCGTAACGCCTGCAAGCGCTCATCCAGGCGTTTCAGGAAGGCCTCGAATTCGCGCTGGCTGCGGGTGATGGCGGCGATCACCAGGTCGGCGACCCGGTTCAGCCCCTCCCGGAGCACTTCCCAGTCGTTGCTGGTCAGCAAGGTCTGCTGTAATTCCCGGGCTTCTGCTTCTGCGGCCGGCTCCAGGGAAGCCTGTTGCAACAGTTGCCCCAGTAACTGGCCGATGCGGCGTGCAATTCTCAGTCGCTGTGTGGTATCCGCCAGATCCACACCTTCTGCCGGGGCTTGCGGTTCCGGTGTGGGCGACACAGCCTGAGGCCCGGCCTGCTCGTCCAGCAGGGTAATCTGCCGGTCAATCTGGTCCTGCAGCTCCCGCCAATGCTGCAGGTTGATCTGTTTCTTACGGATATCCTCCCGCAACCGACCCAACAATTCGTCCAGCTCCGGTCGCTGTCCTTCAGAGGCCAGACTGGTTCGTACCAGCATTCGTTCCAGCAGATTACGTTCGGATTCCCACTGTTTTTCCCGATGCTCTGCTTCTTCCAGTTCCCTGAGATATTTCTCTTTCCAGGAATCTTCAGATGCCATGAACTACTCCCTTACTGGCCGGCACGATGCTCTTCCTCTTCACACCCTGTGCGATCGGTCGTTCGGCGGCGCGCCCGGGGATGGCTCTGATCATAAACCCGGGCAAGATGTTGAAAGTCAAGATGAGTATAGACCTGGGTTGTGGCAATGTCCGCATGACCCAGCAATTCCTGAACCGCGCGCAGGTCGCCACTGGATTCCAGCATGTGACTGGCAAAGGAATGCCTGAGCAGGTGGGGGTGCAAACGCTGGTCCGCGCCGTGCAGAATACCCCAGCGAGACAGGCGACTCTGGATACTGCGCCGGCTCAGACGGGTACCCCGCTGGCTGACAAACAGTGCCTTCTCACCCTCGGTGACCAGTGCCCGCCGGCAGGACAACCACTGTTGCAACGCCGCCACGGCCTTACGGCCGACCGGCAGCACGCGCTCCTTGTTACCTTTACCGAGAACGCGGATTTCTGGGCCCTTCAGATCCAGAGCCGACAGATCGGCCCCGGCCAGCTCCGCCAGCCGAAGGCCGGAGGAATACATAAGCTCGAACATGGCCAGATCACGGATTTCGAGGGGGTCTTCGGGGGTGGCATCCAGTAACTGGCCAATCTGATCAACATCCGCAACGCGGGGCAAACGCCGACCACTTTTCGGCGCCCTGATGTCCAGAGCCGGATTATCGATGGCAAGCCCTTCGCGAAGCAGATACTGGTAGAAACGCCGAATCGACGACAGGTGCCGGGCAATGCTGCGTCCGCTCAGCCCATCCCGGCTGAGCCGGGCTACGTAGCGCCGAACATCGTGGGCAGACAGCTCTGACCAGTCGTTGAGGCCGTTATCTGCAAGCCAGGCGACCAGCCGCTGAAGGTCGCGCTGATAGTGTTCGCAGGTACGGGGTGAATGCCGTTTCTCGGATTGCAGATGACGAATGAAGCCGGTCAGCGCCGCCAATTGGCTCGCTGATCCTTTGTGGTCACTCGCCGCCACGCTCACCCCTGGCCGGTCTCCGCGGTCAGATCCGTCACCGGAGCGCCGGTACCATGGCGCTTGAGCATGGGCGGCAAAAGCCGGCTCAGGGTGTCACTGATGTAGCTCAGGAACAGCGAGCCCATGCTCTGATCAAAGTAACCGGGTTCACAACTACCGACAGCAAACACACCCACCAGACCTTCGTGGCGCAGGGGCACAAGGGCAACGGAGGCGATGGGCTCGTCACGGTCCGGGAACAGGAATTCACGCTCATTCTCGCGGAACTGGCCACAAACGGCCCGCTCCCCTTCCAGCAGGCTTCCCAACCGTTCGCGTGCCGCGGCCGCATCCACCATATGCAGGGCACCCTGTGACTGAAGCTGACCGGTTTCACTGAACAGAAGTACCGACGCGGCATCCAGACCAAAATCACCCCGGATACTGTCATCAATGGCAGCCGCCATATCCTGCAGGTTACGGGCTTCAATCACCTGCATCAGCAGGCGTTTGCTTTTCTCGAACAACCGGTCGTTGTGGCGGGCGATGGACACCAGTTCCACCAGCTCCCGGCGTAACGTGTCCCGCTGTTCCCGGAACAGGTGCACCTGACGCTCCACCAGGGAAATCGCCCGGCCGCTGTCATGGGGCAGAGTCAAACTGCGCAGCAGCTCGTCCTGGTCGATAAAAAAGTCCGGATTGGCCCTCAGATATTCTGCGACCTGTTCCCTGGTGAGTTCGCCGGCCTTCTGGCGGGCCGTTTGTTCTGTCATCGTGTTCTCCTGATCGGTTCAGGCCCCGTTTTTATGAGGTCGGGTGTTCGGGCGGGCACTCCTGCGGCGCCGGGGCTGGGGTTCGCCAGGCAGCCGCAACTGGCCTTCAAATACCGTGGTTGCAGGACCTTCCATCATAACAGGGGTACCTTCCCCCTGCCATTCAATGACCAGCCTGCCGCCACGCAACTCGACTTCGACCCGACTGTCCAGCAAGCCGCGGAGACAACCGGCCACCACCGCTGCACAGGCACCGCTGCCGCAGGCGAGTGTTTCGCCGGAGCCCCGTTCAAACACACGCAACCGGGCATGGCGGCGATCAATCACCTGCAGAAAACCAATGTTGGCCCTGGCCGGAAACCGGGGATGCTTTTCCAACTGCGGGCCAAGGCTTTCCACCGGCGCCGTATCGACATTGTCCACCACCAGCACTCCGTGGGGATTACCCATGGAGATGGCTGACAGCTCGACCGTCTGACCATTCACGTCGACGGTATACACATCCTTGCGCTGATCCGCTGCAAAGGGGATCGCGGGGGGGTTGAGCTCCGGCACCCCCATGTTGGCCGCTACCAGGCCATCCCGACCCACTTTGAGCTCAATCACACCCTTGGCAGTCTGGACCCGGATAACACGCTTGTTGGTCAGGCGCTGATCGCGCACAAAGCGGGCGAAGCAGCGGGCTCCGTTGCCGCACTGTTCCACCTCCGAGCCATCGGCATTGAAAATGCGGTAGCGAAAATCAACATCCGGAAGCCCCGGTGGCTCCACCACCAGCAGCTGATCAAAACCGATCCCGAAATTGCGATCCGCCAGCTCCCGGATGGTGTCCGGGGCCAGCCGGAATGGCTGGCTGATGGCGTCGACCACCATGAAGTCGTTACCCAGCCCGTGCATCTTGGTAAAGCGCAGGACCGGACCCTGGCCACGTCGTTGCTGAGACATCTCGTTCCCCCCGCTCATTCCGGCAGGCAACTTTCCGGCGCCAGTTGGTCGTCCAGAGTCTCCCGGCGCCGAACCACATGCACCTGATCTCCGTCCACCATCAACTCCGGGGGCCGGTTGCGGGTGTTGTAGTTAGAGGCCATAACAAATCCGTAGGCCCCAGCCGAGCGCACCGCCAGCAAATCGCCGGCTTTCAGGCGCAGAGCGCGATCCTTGCCGAGGAAATCGCCGGTTTCGCACACCGGGCCCACCAGGTCCCAGGGCCTTTCCTCACTGTCCTGATGGGGCTGAACCGGAATAATGGCCTGCCAGGCACTGTAGAGTGCCGGCCGGATCAGATCATTCATGGCCGCATCGATGATGGCGAAATTCCGGTGTTCGGTGCACTTCAGGAATTCCACCCGGGTCACCAGAATGCCCGCATTCGCGGCAATGGAGCGGCCCGGCTCGAGCACCAGTTCGAGCTCCCGATCACCCATGCGTTCATTAAGGGCTTTCACATAATCTGCCGGTTGCGGCGGGGTTTCCTGGTTGTAGGTCACACCCAGACCGCCCCCCATATCCAGATGGCGGATACGGATGCCCTGCTCTGCCAGGGTGTCGATCAGAGAAAGCACCCGGCCCAGGGCATCCAAGAACGGCGAAACAGACGTCAGCTGTGAGCCGATGTGGCAGTCCACCCCGTGGATATCCAGGTTGGGCAGGCTGGCCGCCCGGGCATAGACTGCCGGCGCCTCGGCGATATCGATGCCGAACTTGTTTTCCTTCAGGCCGGTCGAGATATAAGGATGAGTGCCCGCATCCACGTCCGGATTCACTCGCAGGGAAATGGGCGCTTTCACTCCCAGTTCGCCAGCCACCTTGTTCAGGCGATCAAGCTCGGTGTCGGATTCGACATTGAAACAGCGAACGCCGGCCTCCAGGGCCCGCTTCATTTCCCATTCCTGCTTGCCAACGCCGGAAAAAACCACTTTACCGGCATCCCCGCCGGCACGAAGCACACGTTCAAGCTCTCCGGCCGAGACTATGTCAAAACCGGCCCCCAGACGAGCCAGCACATTGAGCACGGCCAGATTGCTGTTCGCCTTGACCGCATAACACACCAGATGAGGGCGATTCTTCAGGGCCTCATCGTAAGCACGGTAATGGCGCTCCAGCGTCGCCCGGGAATAGATGTAGGCTGGCGTACCAAAGCGCTCGGCGATATCGGCAACGGCAACGTCTTCGGCGTAGAGTTCGCCGTTACGGTAATTGAAGTGATCCATGCTGTTCCTGAAAGCTTAAGGTCGGGTGGTCTGGCTCAGGGCTGTTCATTGTCCTCATCGGCATTTTCGCCCGCCTCCGCAGCTGCCTCGGTGTCACCAGTCTGCGATGGTACGGCGTCGGGCACCGGCGCGTTCCGGTACAGCGGCCCTTTCTGGCCACAACCGGATACCATCAAAACCACAAACACCGAGAGCGCGACGGCCAGGCGGCGCACAAGCCCAAGCTGCATACCCAATCCCCTGAGTGAATAATGGCCGAAGTATACCCGACACCCGGGCCGCACCGCGAGGATTCACATGTTCAGGACAGGTGCTGGTTTAGGGCATCTTCCAACTGCGCCCGGTAGAACAGGTACTGGCTGGTCTGGATATCGCGCTGATACAGCTGTGGATCGAGATCGTGGGGCAGATGCAGGTCAGTCAGATACACCGGATAGGGGTCCGGACTCTGCCGCAGGGAGCGGATGTAATGGGCCACCGCCGGAATCAACCGGTCGCCATATTCCTGCACGGTAAACTCCTGATCGTTGCAATACAGATCAAAGCGCAGAATGCTGTCACCCTGTTGCACGCCCACCGCCTGCACTTCGAGGCCGGACAAGGGCATTCCGGCGACCAGTTCTGGCCGCGGATCGGCCAGCCATCGGCCATCCCTGCGTACCAGTTCGTAACACCGGATACCGGCGACCGGCTCCAGATTATCTGCCTGGCGCAACTGCCGGCGCTCAATAACACTGTCCAGAAATCGCAATAACGGTGCCAGTAGATGACGGCGTTGCTGGGCCTTCAGCTGGCGATGCCACAGACTGCCATACTCATCCACCACCCAGAGCTGGCCCTGGTCTCCCTGCAGCTGCCAGAATACCTGGATGTTACCGGCTTCGGAGGCTTCACATACCGCTTTCAATAGGGGAGCATCCTGCAAAGCATAGCGATCCGGCACCACCGGCAGAAAACTGTCCTGGGGCTGGAACAAGGCATCCATCAATGCCGCGCGGCTATCCAGGGCAACAAACCCCGGCTCCTGCCCATTGAACTGGAGCAGAAAATAACGCTGATCCATCTCGATGATATAACGCAAGGGATGGGGGCCGGTGCCGCCTGCAAAAAACTGTCGGAGCACATCGGCAAACAACTCACTCACACGCCGGGCAATGGCCTGTCCGTGCCCCCGGCTGGGCGCCATCACTCGGATATCCGGCAATTCCGCAGGGTTGATCGCCACCTGAGCGAGCACATTCTTCAAACACTGGATCAGGGTATCCCCAGCCGCGTAATGCTGCAGACTGACTTCGTGCCAGCTGTTCAGGGTAATCTGGTCGATGGTCACCACCAGGTTGTCCCGGGCCCCACTGAACCCGAGCGAGTCGTTGCGGGCGCTGAGTTTATGCAGCCCCCGCTCGGTCAGATGAGCCTGTGGGTCCACCGCCACATTCAGCAACAACAGGTTGCGTAACGGCCGTACTGCACGGGACAGGGCCTGCCGGGGCGCCGGGGGCATAGGCACCGGCAGGAAACCAGCCAGCACATCCAGTATTTCCTTCAACTCGCTGACCGACGCCACGCTCTGGCCCGCTCGCACATTCAACCGTGTACTGCGACTGAGCAGCCCGTTGCAGTAACACCAGACAAGCAACTCAGCCAGGTTGCCGGCGCGGCGAATAACCGGCTGCCAGAAGGCGTCGGACGGATCTTCAAGATCCCGGTACAACAACCAGCCGTCTCCGGCTGCCCCCTGTTCACTGCGATGGTGAAACGACAGATTCTCTTCTGCCAGCGAGGGCACCAGCCCAGGATTGATCAGCTCGACCTTACCGGCCTTGCGCTGGAAGGCGGCATAGAGCTTGCGGCCCAGCAGGTTGATGTCATTGGCGCTGATCGACGCCTGTGCATCCTGTTCCCGGGCCAATCTGGCCAGCAAGCGGTAACTGTGGGTAAGCTCGGCAACCACCCGCCGGCGTAACCCCATCACTTCCTCGGCACACCAGCGCTGACGATCGTCCAGCCTGCCCAGATCCTCCGATGACCAGCCCCAGCCTTCAACCAGGCTGCGCAACAACTCGACCCGCCAGGGGTCACCTACCATACCCGCCCGGCTGAGCGGCAAGCCGGATTTCAGGTACAGGCTTCGGCGCACCAGCTCCAGCCGATCTGCGCCGTCACGGGCCAGCAACCACTGCTCCAGTCTCTGGTACAAAAGCACGTAGGGGTCCAGGGCATCGGCGCTAATCACACCATTGTGAACCGCCTGCTTGAAGCTGGCCGAGAGCAGTGGTCGCTCCCGGTCGGTGGCGTAACATTCAATCAACAGCAGCTTGAGGATGGCTTTCCAGGGCGCATCGATTCCTTTGTAGAGCTGCCAGATGCCAGCGCCAGGCAGTTCTGCGGGAGGAATGTCCGGCACCGCGCCAAAGTCGATGTAATCCCTGGCCTGGATAAACCGACACTCCACCAGCTGTCGCCGGCAGTGGTCGTAATCGGCCTCCCGGTCTACCGGGATCAGCCACCACAACGGATATTGGCCGGCGAGGTGAATGCTGGTGCGGTAGAACTCATCCAGCAACAGAAAATGCTGGGCGCTGCCGCAGTTTTCCCCGGTGACTTCCACGCGCTGTCGCCCGGCCCGCCAATCGGCGGCAGAGAACACAAACACGTGCAGCTCCACCCCCAGGCCACCGGCCCATTCCGACAGTTTTTCGGCTTTTCGCTCCAGGCACCGAATGCCCGACGCCGGCAAATCCTGACGGTGGCAGAGCCAGACATCCAGATCACTGGCCACCGAGTGGCCGAGGGTGCCAGGGCTTCCCATCAGGAACAGACTGTCCAGATCAGGCTTTCGAGTGCCCTTGTCACGATAGTGAAAGCTACGGGCGTAACGGCGGGCGGCGTCCAGCACTTCCTGGCCGGGCGTGTAACCACTGAAGCCGTCCGGGCAGTTACCATCCAGATAGCCAGGCAAGGCCGGATGGTTACGGTGAAAAACCAGCGGCAACAACTCCAGCACCATCTGCTGCCGGTAGGTCAGTGCCGAGCACGCCCGCTGCCAGCGCTGCTGGTTAACCAGCAGAAACCGGTCCCGCAGGCGCCTGAGCGTCTTTCGGTCGATTCCATCCTCGAAATCGAGAACTATGGGCGCGGCGTGAACGGTCAAGAGAGCTCCGGCAAGAGGTTATTTTCGGCAAGATAGTCAGTATGATGAATGAATCGTGGCAAAACCTGTAAAAAAATAAAAGCACAGGCAGTGAACACGCTGCCAGCCCGAGCGAGGCACCCGAGCTGTGAAAGAGTTTCTGATTCAACGCTACCGGCCCGATCCGACGGGCCCCGTTATCCGGCCCACCCTGCTTCGGGTGGATGACGATGGCCGGATCATCCAGGCTGATCGCCATGCAGAAACCATGTTTGGCTACGACATCAGCGATCTGACCGGGCAGAAAGTCCAGCATATTCTGGCTTCCCGCCAGGACGATCCCTTCGCCCCCGCCCACCGACACCGGCTCGACAATGGCCAGACAGTGCTGGTGACGTTCCGCCACAAGGATGGCTTTTTCTTTACTGCCCTGCTCGGGCTGCGAATGGAGATCCGGGATTCAGACCAGGCCGCTACCGCCTCGATTACCCTCAGGGACAGCGATGCCATGGATAGCCGGATTCAACGACTGGCGGAACAGAGTGCCGGCTTTGGTCTCTGGGAACTGGACATGCCCAGCAACGAGATCAGCTGGTCCGAAGGTATGTACCGCCTGCTGGAACTCAAAGCCGGCAGCGAGCTGACACCGGAACAGGCGCTGTTTTATTGCCAGACAGGCCAGAACCGGGTACGAGCGATGTTCAGGCGCTGTATGCGCACCGGCCAGCCGTTCAGCATGGACCTGACCATTCTCACCAGCCGGCAACGGCCACAACGGGTTACTCTGGCCGGTCGTGCTCTGAAGAACGGCGGCCGGGTGCATAAACTCGGCGGCGTGATGGTCAACCACAGCGAGGCCATGGTCCACGATCTGGAAAAACAACAGGCTCAGCAGATTCTTCAAGCCACGACCGCCGCATCCTCTGATCTGGTGGTAGCCATCGACACCGAATTCAGACTGTTGCATTTCAACACCCCCTGGTGCCAGCAGTTTCAACACGCCTTTGACCTGACGCCAAAGACCGGAGACAACCTGCGCAGCCTTTTGAAGGACTTCCCCAATGAGCGGAGACTGATCGAACGGCTATGGCAACGGGCCTTCGACCGTGAGCATTTTGTGGCAGAAATGCCCCTGAACCGCCAGGGAGAGGGACTGCCGATTTACGAATTTCATTTCCAGAGCATCCGCGGAGACCGGGGCGAGGTCACCGGGGCCGTTCATGTCGCACGCGATATCAGCAACCGGATCCAGCACACCAGCAACAGCGATTACCGCATGCGACACGATCCGGTCACCGAACTGATGAATCGCCGTTCTTTCATCGAACACCTGGAACGGGCCATGGGCCATCGCCACAAACGCCAGAGCACCGACGGGCTGCTGTTTCTGGATCTGGACAACTTCGAACAGTTCAACGAGGACGCTGGCAGCGGCACCTGCGACCGCTACCTGCGGGAACTGGCCGCCATGCTCGGGCTGCGCGTGCGACAGCGCGATGCCCTGGCACGACTGGCCGGCGATACCTTTGCGCTGTTCATCGAGAACTGCCCGGAACCCAGAGCGCGAAAGATCGCCGAGGAAATCCGCGAACAGATTGCCCAGTTCCAGTTTGAATGGCAGGGGCATACCCTGCAGACCACTACCAGCGGCGGTCTGCTGATTCTGGACAGTGAGTTGCCGGAACGGGCCGACACGCTGCTCACCCAGGCTGCGGACCTGTGCCATACCGCCAAGACTTCAGGCCGGAACCGGATCCACACCGCCCATGCACTGCCGGATGCCGCCGGCGATACTGGTACAAACAAGCAGCTGGAACAGCTCCGCCAAGCCCTGGACCACCATCAACTGATCCTTGAGTTCCAGGCTCTGAAGCCGGTGGCGAGTGTGACCTGGGGCGACCATATTGAAATACTGTGTCGCATTCCCGGTCAGGGACCGGACGACACCACACTCCTGCCCGGACAGTTCCTGCCCCTGGCCGAGCGCTTTGACCTGGCCAAACGGCTGGACCGTCAGGTCATTCGTCAGGCCCTGGACTGGCTGGGGCAGCACCGACTGCTGGAACCAAGGCTGAAATACTGCGGCTTCAACCTGTCTCTGGCCTCGGTACTGGATGACACCTTTGCCGATTTCATGGAACAGCTACTGGCACCCTCACCGTTCCGGGCGGAGTGCTTCTGCCTGGAGATCCGGGAAGCCCATGCCACCCAGTATCCGGACGAAGTGGCCGTGCTCTGCGATGCACTGCATCGAATCGGTTGCCGGGTGGCTCTGGAGGGCGCTGGTGCCTCCGTGGAAAGCTACAGCCTGGCCGCCCAGCTGCCGGTGGATATCATCAAACTGGATAGACGGGTGATGGATCATCTGGAGGATGACCCGGTTCAGCAAGTAATGGTGGATGCCCTGCATCGTATTGCAGAAGCCGCAGGCAAGGAGACCGTTGCCACCTTTATCGAGAGCGACGAAACCCTGAGAAAGGTCCGTACCCTGGGCATCCATTTTGGCCAGGGTTACCGGTTATCAAGGCCCCGACCGCTGGCGGAGCTGAAGCCGGTAGGGGTTGAGCTGAGTACGGGCTGGATCGGCGGCTAAGTTATGTTGAGGGCAGGCTTCATTCTACCCCGACCTCACACTGGATCACTTCAGAACCGCTTCCGCGGCTGCTTACCAGCCCTCCGTCGGGATTCCGTGTTCCCTGAGGTAATCGCCGTTCCTTTCGAGATAGCCTTTTGTGCGTTCCGTGAACCGGGAAGGGTCACCCGGCAACTCCGTGGCCTGCATGCGCATCACCTCGATCTCGTTGCCAATCTGGTTCGAAATCCAGACCACCACGGTACCGCCGGGCGCCAGGCCAATGGTCAGGAGGTTCCGGGGGCCTGAGCGCACATCAACCTGCGTAACATAGGTTGCCGGCTCCCGCATTCGGTCCAGCAGGTCTTCCGGCACCTGAATGATCTTGGTGTAATATTTCTGCTCCGCGTAGGAAAACCACTTGACCAGAATCAGTTCCGGAAAGGGGTCAGCTCTGCCCCCAGGCCCGGTTGGGCCACGGGCCCCCTTCCAGCAGCACCCCACCGTGCCTATCGGCTGGCGCCAGCTCCGCTCACCCGACTTCTCCAGGAACATATCAGTCACCCACACTTCGTAGTGCTGTGGCGCCGCTATCCTGACCATCCAAAGAGTGTCGTCCGCCTTCGACCACGCCGAACAGCCGCTGCCCAACAGGGCGATGGCCATGACTCCCATGGCCAGTATTTTCTGAATCATTAGTCGCCCTCTGTCTGTGGATACACCAGGCGCTCGCCTGAAGGTGCTGGTGCATTGGGATGAAACCCCTGCAACTTCGCAGGCAAGCCCGCCACCATGGTCTCAATAGCGTTGTAGTGCGCCGAGTAATGGATATAGCGCTGGAGCAACAAGTTCTCATGTTCCGTGGTCAGTGAGGGGGCGTCATTCCCTTGTACAACCTGTTCCAGAATTTGTTGAAGGATGGGTTCAAGTTCACCCTGTATCAACACGGTCTCATCAGTGGGATCAACTTCTCTCAGTGGCACTTCCTGTTCTACCGCCAATCGGTGCATCAACCGAAGAGGCACCCGTGAATACTCCCCCCGCACCTGGCGCAGCATCCGCAACACCAGTTCTACCCGGCCATCCTGGGCCGGGTGCTCGTGGCGCAGGGTGACAATGTCCAGCCGGGCTGGCCCTTCCGGGCCCTGGTCTTTCGGCCATGCCTGCAATTGCTCGGATTGCCGTACCGGCAGATTATATGGGCCAATCCAGCCTGCCGCCTCTATCTGTTGCCGCTTGGCCTCCAGGTTATCCCATTGGAGGGTTTGGTCCGGCCTGCTCAGCCGGTCGCGAGGCACCTGTAACCTGAGGCTTAACAGCACGTCCTCTCGCTGGCTGTCGCCGTAGCCACCGCCAATATCGGAATGAACACCCGGCAGGGAAATTTCCCGGAAGTTGGCCGGCAAGCTGCCGTCGCGGCTTCGCAGACTGTTCAGGGCAAAGTTCCTGCGGTGCTCATGGGCCGCGGTCAGGTGCACCGCCTGGCCCACCTTGCCTGGATCCAGGTACAACTCCACCGGGTGGTTGCGGTTGTTATGGGCCAACGCATCACCAGCAGCGAGGTTAACGATGGCGGCCACGGAGTCGAACAGCCCCACGAAGCGAATTTCTACCGTCTTCGGCCAGAGGATACCGCTGTCAGCCAGCATCTGGGCCAGCAGACCATTCTCCCCCTGATTTATCTCGTGTGCAGTATGGCGGCCAGCCGCCGCGCCCCGGCTGAAGCCGAACAGGTCCAACGTAAGTTTGTCGATGGGTTTGTCCAGACGGTCGGCGGGCAGGTTCTGCAAGACTTCTTTCACCCGCAAGGCCAGTTGCGAGAAAGCATAGTCCACCTGTGCGATAACGCCGGCCTCCCCCATGCCGGTGGCTGCGCTATACATCACATCATCCTCGCCAGTCTTGGTGCCAGCCCCAGGAGCATAAATTTTACGCCGGTAGGTGCTGGTACCCTCCTCCTCTTTTTCGTCTTCGACGTACAAATCCCACAGCTTCGCCACATTGCTGGCCGCATTGGCGTAACTGTCGCCCAACATCAGACCCATCCGCCGCTCACACTCTTCCCGGCCGATGGTGTTATTTTCGTAGGGAATCAGGCACTCCTGCTCCAGCTGCTCAACGAAGGCCCGGGTATTGGCGGCGTTGTTCATGGTGCCATCGGTAAACAGGCCCACTTCCAGGTGTATCTTTGGGGCGGGTGCCTGAGAGGAGTCTGCCTTAGCGTCTTCGGTTGCGGATGCTGCAGACATCAACACGGGAGCCACCAGTGCGGAAGCCCCTAAGGGCAGGCTCAGCCGATGGTCATCCACGCTACCTTGAGCCGCCCGCTCCCGGCGCTGACGCTGCCGGTAGTTCATTGAGAACATGTTCACTTCCAGCGACCCGACACCCCAGGATTCGGATTGGCGCAACTGCTCGCAGGTAATGCCACAGTTGTTCAGCTCTGCTACTGCACACTCAATCTCAGATGGAACGTTCAGCCAACTGCCCTCTATCCGCCACTGGCCACCGGCAGGCAGACTGTTGTCTGGCCGCCAGGTCACCATCGGCGAGAAAGGCTTATTCCACTCCGAACAGACCAACATCAACTCGCCGTCTCTGACCGCCCGATGGACAGTTTCCGCTAGGTTCCGTCGGTCACCAGAGCCATACCTGAACAGCGATTGCATGCTTGAACGAAGATGGTTGTCCTGCTCAACCAGGAGGCGGGCCCTGTCGGCAGCAAAAAAAGGAGTTTCAACAAAGGGAATGTCGAGGACCTTCAATTCTGAAGGCCTGACCAGTTTCACAAAGCTCATCGTCAGCGTCCTTGTTGACGGTAGCAAGCAGGTAAAGTTAGTCGGACAATCCTAGCCGATATTGTGTATTTATGACAAAACCGCACTTTACGGTTTTGTCATAAACTTTTTTTCTAAACTGCCTCGCCCATGACAGCCAATCGACTATGCCAGAGTTTTCCGAGCGCGGGCCACCGCTGCACGTACCTGGTTTGGCGCAGTTCCACCCAGATGATCACGGGCCTGCACGGAACCTTCCAGGGTCAGCACGTCGAACACATCTTCGCCGATCACATCGGAGAACTGTTGAAGTTCCTCCAGCGTCATATCTGACAGGTCACGACCTTCGGCGACACCGAAAGCAACTGACTTGCCGACAATCTCATGGGCATCACGGAACGGCACGCCTTTCTTGACCAGGTAATCAGCCAGATCCGTGGCGGTGGAGAAGCCCCGCTTGGCGGCTACCCGCATGTTGTCGGCCTTGGCCCTGATGGCCGGGATCATGTCGGCGTAGGCCTTCAGGCAGCCCTTGATGGTATCGACCGTGTCGAACAGCGGCTCTTTGTCTTCCTGATTGTCCTTGTTGTAGGCCAGCGGCTGGCTCTTCATCAGGGTCAGCAGGCTGATCAGATGGCCGTTTACCCGGCCGGTCTTGCCACGCACCAGCTCGGGTACATCCGGGTTTTTCTTCTGGGGCATGATCGAGGAACCGGTGCAGAACCGGTCCGGCAGGTCGATGAAATCGAACTGGGCGGAGGTCCAGAGCACAAGCTCTTCACTGAACCGGGACAGGTGGGTCATCAGCAGCGCGGCGAAACTGCAGAATTCAATGGCGAAATCCCGGTCGGAGACCGAATCCAGGCTGTTTTCAGTGGGCCGGTCAAAGCCCAGCAGTTCGGCGGTCAGATTGCGGTCAATCGGGTAAGTGGTGCCGGCCAGGGCAGCAGCCCCCAGAGGCATCACGTTCACCCGCTTGCGGCAATCCTGCAGACGATCGGCATCGCGCACCAGCATTTCGTACCAGGCCAGCAAATGGTGGCCAAAGGTAACCGGCTGGGCGGTCTGCAGGTGGGTAAAGCCGGGCATAATGGTGTCTGCCTCGCGCTCGGCCAGGTCCAGCAAGCCAGCCTGCAGGCGCTCCAGTTCCTCGGCAATCACGTCGATTTCATCGCGCAGGTAGAGGCGGATATCGGTGGCGACCTGATCATTCCGGCTGCGGCCGGTATGCAGTTTCTTGCCGGTGATGCCGATGCGATCGGTGAGCCGGGCTTCGATGTTCATGTGCACATCTTCCAGGCTGACGGACCATTCGAAGCGCCCGGCTTCGATGTCTTCCTTCACGCCCTTCAGGCCGTCGATGATCTGGTCGCGCTCGGCGTCCGTCAGCACACCCACCTTCGCCAACATGGTGGCATGGGCGATGGAGCCGGTAATATCATGATGATACAGGCGCTGGTCGAAGCCCACCGAGGCGGTGAAGCGTTCAACAAAGGCATCGGTAGGCTCGCTGAAGCGGCCACCCCAGGGTTTTTCGGAGGATGTGGTCTGGTCAGACTTTTTCTGATCCGTCATGGTCTATCTTTCCTGCTGACAGCCCGGCATCATCATGCCGGCAATGGATAAGTTAAAAGTTGCGGCAGTATAGCATTCCGGCCCCGGTTAAGGAGACTCCCCTGAAACCCGACAAAGGCATGAACCACAAGGACACCGACAGCTTCTACGTGCCCGATCTGTGTCGTGTGCGGGCCGTGTTCATGCTGTTGATTACCAGCGAACTGCTGGTTCTGGTGCTGGCCATCGTGCAGGCACAGAACAGCTGGATCGACTGGAACTACTTCGGTCTGCTGTCCCTGTTCGTGCAATGGACCACCCTCACCAGCGCCGCACTGATCTGTCTGTTGCGCCCCCGCCTGGCCCGCATGAGCAACAGCCGCGCCACGATGACCATCGCCGCCATTGTCTTGCTGGACGTACTGGCGTTCAGCCTGTTTGCCGACAGCGTATTGCACCCGCAGCCGGGCGTGGCGCTCTGGCAGGGCATTGCCAAGAAGCTGTTACTGGCACTGCTGATTGTCCTGATGGTGCTGCGTTATTTTTACCTTCAGCACCAGTGGCAGCAACAGCGTGAGGCGGAAATGCAGGCCCGGCTGACCTCCTTGCAGGCCCGGATCCAGCCACACTTTCTGTTTAACAGCATGAACACCATTGCCAGCCTGATTGCCACCAATCCGGAGCAGGCGGAAGAAGCAGTGCTGGATCTGTCGGAACTGTTCCGGGCCAGCCTGCGCACCGACGACCAACTCATTCCCCTGAACCGTGAGTTGGAACTGTGCCAGCGCTACCTGGCGATTGAGTCTCTGAGACTGGGGGAACGCCTGCAGCTGGAGTGGGATATTCAACCCGGGCTTGGGCAACAGGTAATACCACCCCTGACACTGCAGCCGCTGGTGGAAAATGCCATCTATCACGGCATCCAGCCGCGGCCGAAAGGCGGTGTCGTCCGGGTCGAAGTATCGGCCAAGGATCACTTTGTCTACCTTCTGGTGCAGAATCCCGCGCCGGAATCTACGGAACGCCAGCACCAGGGCAACCGCGTTGCCCTGAGTAACACCCAGGCCAGACTACAGGCACTGTTTGGCGAACCGGCCGTGCTCAAACACAGCCGCCAGGGCAATACCTACACCGTCACTCTTCGCCTGCCCCGGCGCAGCATCAATACCAGCAACCGTCAGTCACGAAACAGGCCATGAATATCGAAGACAGCAAACGCGTACTGATTGCCGATGACGAACCTCTCGCCCGCCAGCGCATTCAGCGCCTGCTGGAAGCCCTGCCGGATTACCGGGTTTGTGGCGAAGCGGTGGATGGCAACGACACCTTGCGCAAAGTGGCCGAACTGGAACCGGACATCCTGCTGCTGGACATCCGCATGCCCGGCATGGATGGCATGGAGGCAGCCGACCAGCTCAGCAAGCTCCAGAATCCGCCCGCAGTGATTTTTTGCACCGCCTATGACCACTATGCCATCCAGGCGTTCGAGGTTCGCGCCGTCGCCTATCTGCTCAAACCGGTCCGGCGTGAGGCGCTGGCCGATGCCCTGGCCCGGGCCGGCAAGCTGAACCGGGTACAGAGGCAAGCCCTGGCGCAAAGTACCGATGCCGGTAACGACCAACTGGCGGTGCGCACGCACCGAGGTACCGAACTGATCGACCTGGCAGATCTGTACTACTGTGAGGCCGACCAGAAGTACGTGACCCTGCACCACAGCCACGGCGAGACAGTGTGCGACTACACCCTGAAAGAACTGGAGCAGGCTTACCCGGATCACCTTCTGCGCATCCACCGACACACACTGGTTGGCGTGCGCTTTATCCAGGGGCTGCGGCGGTCGTCCGATGGCCAGAATCAGCTGGCACTGAAAGGCAATGCCACCCTGCTGCCGGTCAGCCGCCGCCATGCCAGTACGGTCCGCCAATGGTTACACGAACACCAACCCTCCCCCTGAGGGGGTAGGCGGGGGTTCACCGCGGGACTTTTTTTCTGCCACAAGGTAACCTTGGGGCACATTTTCCCGAACGACAGTGAGTGACATGTCCAAACGTACCCTTCGCATTGCAACCCGCAGCAGCGCACTGGCGCTGTGGCAGGCGGAATTCATCAAGGCCGAGCTGGAAAGGCTGCATGACAACGTTGACGTTGAACTGATCAAGATAAAGACCCAGGGCGACAAGATCCTGGACGTCCCCCTGGCCAAGATCGGCGGCAAGGGCCTGTTCGTGAAGGAACTCGAAGAAGCCATGCTGGACGGCCGTGCCGATCTGGCCGTGCATTCCATGAAAGACGTGCCCATGGAATTCCCCGAGGGCCTGGGGCTGGTCGCCATTTGCGAGCGTGAAGACCCCACCGATGCCTTCGTCAGCAATCAGTATGAACACATCGACCAGCTGCCTGAGGGCGCGGTAGTAGGCACCGCCAGCCTGCGTCGGGAAGCCCAACTGCGGGCCAACCGCCCGGATCTTCAGATCAAGGTACTGCGTGGCAACGTGAATACCCGGTTGGCGAAACTCGATGCCGGTGAATACGACGCCATTGTACTGGCCAGCTCCGGCCTGAAGCGTCTCGGCTTCCACGACCGTATCCGTTACTGTCTGCCAGACACGTTTTCCCTGCCAGCCGTTGGCCAGGGTGCTTTGGGCATCGAATGCCGGGTCGGTGACACGGAACTTCTGGAGCTGATTGACCCGCTCAATCACACCGACACCTGGGACCGCGTCAGCGCTGAGCGGGCGCTGAACCGTCGCCTTGAAGGCGGTTGCCAGGTGCCCATTGCCGCCTATGCCCTGCTGGAAGACGATAACACCCTGTGGCTGCGGGGCCTGGTTGGCGCAGTCGATGGTACCCAGATTTTCCGGGTGGAAGGCCGTGCCCCGCGCGCCGAAGGTGAACGCCTGGGCCGTGAACTGGCTGAACAGCTGCTGTCCATGGGGGCCGACAAGGTGCTGGCTGAAATCTATGGCCACACCCCGCGCTGAGTTTCAGCAACCGTCTGAACTCCAGGGCCGGCGTGTATTGATCTGCCGGCCCGAGCCCGAAGCCAGCCGCCTCGCCGAGGCCTTTCGTAAGGCCGGTGCCGATGCCCGGGTGATGCCGATGATGGCGCGCGAGCCTTTACCGGAAACCCCGGAGCAGCGCGGCATCCTGCAGCAGCTGGACAACTTTTCCCACATCATCGCGGTCAGCCCCTATGCCGCCCGCCGGCTGATGGAGGAAATCGACCACTGGTGGCCTCAACTTCCCGCCGGCCTGCAATGGTACGGAGTGGGCGCCGGCACCGCCGCGGTCTTTCGCGAACATGACCTGAAACCGAGAATGCCCGCCGAAGGCTGGACCAGCGAAGCGTTGCTGGCGCTGCCATCACTGCAGCGCGTTGACGGAGAGAAAGTTCTGCTGGCTCGGGGCGAGCATGGCCGGGAACTGATTCGTGAGACCCTGGCGCAACGGGGCGCACGGATTACCACCCTGCCCCTGTACCGGCGCGTGCTGCCGTACTATTCTGCAAAACAGGTGAAGGCTCTGGTTGCCGACTTCCACCCCGAGGTGGTGATTGCGCTTTCCGGCGAAACCCTGAACAATCTGGTGGAGCTGGGCCACAGATACCAATTGGCTCTGACGCCCGACATAATCGTAGTACCTGCGGAGCGTGTAGCGGAACAGGCGCGCGCGCTGGGCTTCCGCAAGCCACTGGTGCCCGGTAGCCTGAACGATGACGACCTGGTCATCAGTGTTGCTTCCTGCCTGTCGCAGGAGGCCGGTGACAACGGATAACCAAGTAAGGATGCCCGTGACTGAAACAACAAAACAACTCCCCGCTCCCGTACAACCCGCCAGGCCAGAACGCCCACGCTTGTGGCCAGTGTGGATTGTGGCGGTTCTCGCGCTGATTCTGGCGATTGCCCTTGGGCTCTGGAACTGGCAACAGTGGCAGAAGCACCAGGCCACCCTGCAGGTGGTTCAGGACCTCCGGCAGGATACCAACCAGCTGGAAAGCCTTTACGGCAACCGCGGCAGCGAACAGAGCGAGCGGCTTCAGGCACTGGAAAACCGCGTGGCGGAACAGCGGGAGCTGATTGCCACCCAGCAACGCCAGATCGATCACACCGCCCGCGAATTGCTGGAAGCCGGCAACCGCACCCGCACCGACTGGCTGCTGGCGGAAGCCGAATATCTGCTGCGTATTGCCAACCAGCGCCTGCTGATTGAAAAAGACATCCGCGGTTCACTGTCCGCCTTGGAATCGGCCGACGAGGTGTTGCGGGAATCCGACGATATCGGGGTTTATCCGGTACGCCAGCAACTGGCACGGGAAATCCAGTCCTTGAGAGGCATTCAGGGTGTCGACCGCACCGGGCTATACCTGAGACTGGAGGCTGCCATCGCCAGCGTCAACGATCTCACCGACCAGGCCCTGATCAGTGATCAGGCGCCGGGATTCGACATGGTCGAAGACCAGAATGCGCCGTCTGACGGCAGCAACATGTTCACCAGAGGCTGGAACCGGTTCCTGGGCACCCTCAAGGAAGTCGTTGTGATCCGCCGGATGGACGAACCGGTAAAACCCCTGTTGTCTCCGGACCAGAGCGCCTGGGCCCGTCTCAACCTGCAACTGATGCTGGAAGAAGCTGAAATGGCGGTCTTGCGGGGCAATCAGCCACTGTATGAACGCGCTCTGAACAAGGCCATCACCACCATCAACGACTGGTATGACGGCACCAACCCGGCCATTCGCGGGCTCAACGAGACCCTGAACGAACTGGCCGAGCGCAACGTAGACCCCGAACTGCCGGATATCAGCCAGTCCCTGAGCCTGCTGAAGGAGCGGTTGGCGGGGCGCCTGGCCACAGGCGACAACGATGCCGACAGCAAGGCGGCCAACGGGGGCGATGAGTCATGATCCGCGTATTGCTGATCCTGCTGCTTGCCCTTCTGGTGGGCACCGGGCTTTCCCTGGGGTTGACCTACGACCTGGGCTATATCCGCATCAGCCTGGGCAACTACCTGATTGAAACCAATTTCTGGGTCGGGTTGGGGCTGATTCTGGTGATCATCCTGCTGACCGTCACCCTCATCAACACGGTGCGCCGCTTCCGCCAGGGCACCGGTGTGATGGCGGGTTGGATTGCCCGCGGTAATGAGCGCCGGGCCCGGCGCCGGACCACACGAGGCCTCCTGGCTCTGGCCGAAGGCAACTGGCCCCGCGCCCGCAAACTGCTGACCAGCTCCGCCAGCCATGCCGATACCCCCCTGATCAACTATCTCGCGGCGGCCCAGGCCGCGTTCGAGTCCGGCGACCATGAAGCGGTCGATGAACTGCTGCGCAAGGCCTTTGAAAGCACACCTGGCTCCAGCATGGCGGTGGGGTTGACCCAGGCCCAGCTGCAACTGGCCGGCAACCGGCCCGAGCAGGCTTTGGCGACCCTGCTGCGCCTACGCAAGGAATCTCCACATCACCCGTTTGTCCTCAAGCTGCTGAAGAACGCCTATCTGCGTCTGGAGGACTGGCGCGAGCTGTCCCGTCTTATTCCGGAACTGCGCAAGCGCAGCGTGGTGCCAGAGAGCGAACTGAACGAGCTGGAACGTCAGGTCTGGCAAAACCTGCTGGAACAGGCCGCCGAGGAATGCCAACGCAGCCGCAAGGAAAACCCCGAAGCCAGCCTGGAACCGCTGACTCGCCTGTGGGACGAACTGCCGGGCTTTGTGCGCCGGGATGAGTACACCATCCGCGACTACGCCCGACTGCTGGCGGGACTGGGTGATGAGGCCCAGGCAGAAACGCTGCTGAGAAAGGTACTGCGTAACCACTGGAGCGACGAGCTGATCAACCTGTATGGCCGGATTCAGGGTCAGGATCCGGAGGAACAGCTATTGATTGCCGAACAGTGGCTGAAACATCGCACCAACAACCCCGAGCTGTTGCTGGCACTGGGCCGGCTCAGCCTGCGTAATGAGCTGTGGGGAAAAGCACGGGAGTACTTTGAAACCAGTCTGAAATTACGCCGTAATCGTGAAACCCTCGCGGAGCTGAGCCGGCTGAATGCCCATATGGGCGAGGAAGAAGCCAGCATCAAGCTGCTGATGCAGGGGCTGGAAACCGACCATGGCCTGCCCGACCTGCCCATGCCCCGGGCCTGAGACTTCGCAGTCTTTGATTCAGACAAACAACAAGGGCCGGCAAATTGCCGGCCCTTGTTGATAGCGCCCACTGAAACTGTCAGCTGCGGGGAGCATACTCCAGAACATCCGAGAAAAAGGCCTGCTCCGGAAGGCCAGCCTCCACCAGCGCATCCATCAGGGTATACACCATGGTGGGCGAGCCACTGGCATGAACTTCCACGTCCTGCCAATCGAACCCTGAAGCCAGCACAGCCCTGACCAGTTGGTCGTGGTGACCGCCCCAGTCATTGTCTTCATCGTCTCCCACCACCGGCAAAAAGCTGAACGGCGCCCACTCCTCCTGCCACTGCTGCGCGAGAGAACGCAGGTACATGTCCTCGTGCTTGCGCACGCCCCAGAACAGTTTGACTGGCTTCTGGTAACGGGTTTCCCGCAGGTAATCCACCAGGCTTTTCATCTGGGCAAAACCGGTACCTGCCGCCACCAGCAGCAGGGGTTTGTCCGGCATACTGGCCAGGCAGGCCTTGCCATGGGGCAGTTCCACCGTCACATCCTGGCCGGAAGTCAGCGCATCGATGACTTTCTGGGCCGAGATCCAGTCGGGCGACGCCTGGATGTGCAGTTCGATCTGCTCTGCTGAGGGGCTGCTGGCAATCGAGAAATAGCAGGGGTCAGCTCCGGGCAGAATCACCGACAGATACTGCCCGGCATGGAAAGCCACATCCCTCCGCCGGGGAAGCTGCAAGGCCACCCGGTACACATCGTGACTGATGGAACGTACGTCGATTACCTTCGCCTGGTACTGGCGGGGCTGGTAATTTCCTGATGCCATAACGGCGGGTATCTCCAGTTCAAGGTCGGCGAGCGGCCGTGTCCGACACATCATCAGTGGCTCGCCAACCGCGATAGAATGTTGATTTCGGGTATTCAGCGCCCGACCTTTCAGCAACCGGGCCTCACAGATTTCGCACACGCCGTTTCGGCAGGCTGCCGGCACCCGTATTCCGGCTGCGGTCGCTGCAGACAACAGGTCTTCAGCCTGATCCGCACCATAACCAAGCCCCGATGGCTGCAGGCGTATCCGAAACACTCTCTGCCCCCTTGTCAGTCGGGGCGGGCACCGGGAATTTCAATCCCCAGGCTGTCCCAGATGTCATCCACCCGCTGTTTAACCTCATCGGTCATGGCGATGGCAGTGCCCCACTCCCGGTCGGTCTCTCCGGGCCACTTGTTGGTGGCGTCCATCCCCATCTTCGAGCCGAGCCCAGACACCGGCGAGGCAAAGTCCAGATAGTCAATCGGGGTGTTTTCCACCAGGGTGGTGTCCCGGGCCGGATCCATCCGCGTAGTAATGGCCCAGATCACGTCTTCCCAGTTACGGGCATTGACGTCGTCATCGGTGACAATCACAAACTTGGTGTACATGAATTGCCGCAGAAATGACCATACCCCCATCATCACCCGTTTGGCATGGCCGGGATACTGCTTCTTCATGGTGACGACGGCAAGCCGGTAGGAACAGCCTTCCGGCGGCAGATAGAAATCGACAATTTCCGGAAACTGCTTCTGCAGGATTGGAATGAACACCTCGTTCAGCGCCACTCCGAGAATCGCCGGCTCGTCCGGTGGCCGGCCAGTATAGGTGCTGTGATAGATCGGATCCCGGCGGTGGGTAATGCGTTCCACGGTAAACACCGGGAACTGATCCACTTCGTTGTAATACCCGGTGTGATCACCAAACGGCCCTTCCGGCGCCATATCGTCCGGGTAGATAAAGCCTTCCAGTACAATCTCGGCACTGGCCGGTACCTGAAGATCGCTCAGGCCCGCATTCACCAGTTCCGTTCGACTCCCTCGCAGCAATCCTGCAAAAGCATATTCAGACAGCGTATCCGGCACCGGGGTAACGGCACCCAGAATGGTGGCCGGATCAGCACCCAGTGCGACCGCAACCGGATAGGGCTTGTCCGGGTTGGCCTTACGGAACTCCTGGTAATCCAGGGCGCCCCCCCGATGGCTGAGCCAGCGCATAATCAGACGGTTACGACCAATCACCTGCTGCCGGTAGATACCCAGGTTCTGACGTTCCTTGTTGGGGCCACGGGTAATCACCAGCGGCCAGGTCACCAGAGGACCGGCGTCACCCGGCCAGCAGTGCTGGACCGGTATCTGGTACAGATCCACCTTGTCTTTTTCAATCACTACATCCTGGCAGGGTGCCGAGCGCAACACCTTGGGGCTCATGCGCATGACCTGCCGGAATAATGGCAGTTTTTCAATGGCGTCCTTGAAGCCCTTGGGGGGATCCGGCTCTTTCAGAAACGCCAGCAGCTTGCCAATCTCCCGCAACGCTGCCACATCGTCCTGCCCCATGCCCAGTGCCACCCGTTTCGGTGTTCCGAACAGGTTGGCCAACACCGGCATATCGTAGCCTTTCGGATTCTCGAACAACAACGCCGGACCACCGGCACGCAGGGTGCGGTCGCAGATTTCGGTCATTTCCAGGTGGGGGTCAACTTCGGCAGTAATGCGCTTGAGCTCACCCAGCTTTTCCAGCTGGCTGACAAAGTCCCGAAGGTCGTTGTATTTCATGGTGTGCTCCGTTTCTGGTCTACGGTACTACGGAGTTTTTTCTGGTCTGGATTCAGACCTGAGTTCAGGTATTGGCCTGAGCAGCTTGAATGCTGGGGAGGGAATCCGCCCCGACCAGCCGGACATTCCATAAGAATGCCCGCCGGTCGGAAATCGGAGTCAGTATCACCGACGCTTCATGGACTGGAAGAACTCGTCGTTGGTCTTGGTGTCCCTGAGTTTATCCAGCAGGAACTCGATGGCGGCGGTATCGTCGTCCATGGAGTGCAGTAGTTTGCGCAGAATCCACACACGCTGGATGTCGGCTTCGGACATCAACAGGTCTTCGCGGCGAGTGCCGGAGCTGCGGATGTTGATGGCCGGGTATGTCCGTTTTTCGGCAATCTTGCGATCCAGATGGATCTCCATGTTGCCGGTGCCCTTGAACTCCTCGTAGATCACCTCGTCCATCTTGGAACCGGTATTCACCAGCGCGGTCGCAAGAATGGTCAGGCTGCCACCTTCTTCCACATTACGGGCAGCACCGAAGAAACGCTTGGGCTTTTCCAGGGCGTGGGCATCAACACCACCGGTCAACACCTTACCGGAGGAAGGAATGACCGTATTGTAGGCACGGGCCAGACGGGTTATGGAGTCCAGCAGAATAACCACATCTTTCTTGTGCTCGACCAGGCGCTTGGCCTTTTCGATCACCATCTCGGCCACCTGCACGTGACGGGCCGGCGGCTCGTCAAAAGTGGAGGCGATGACTTCGCCGCGCACAGTGCGCTGCATCTCGGTCACTTCCTCTGGCCGCTCGTCAATCAGCAGAACCATTACATGGCACTCTGGATTGTTACGGGTGATGGACTGGGCAATGCTCTGCATCAGCAGCGTCTTACCGGCCTTGGGCGGGGATACGATCAGGCCTCGCTGCCCCTTACCAATGGGCGCCACCAGGTCCAGAACCCGTGAGGAGAGATCCTCAGTGCTGCCGTTACCAGCTTCAAGCGTCAGACGCTCATCCGGGAACAGCGGCGTCAGGTTCTCGAACAGAATCTTGTTGCGGGCGTTATCCGGCTTGTCAAAGTTGATCTCGTTGACTTTCAGCAGGGCAAAGTAACGCTCACCGTCTTTCGGGGGCCGGATCTTGCCCGAGATGGTGTCACCGGTGCGCAGGTTGAACCGGCGGATCTGGCTGGGGGAAACGTAAATATCGTCCGGCCCGGCCAGGTATGAGGCATCGGCGGAGCGGAGGAAGCCGAAACCATCCTGCAGAATCTCCAGTACACCGTCACCGTATATGTCTTCGCCGCTTTTGGCGTGTTTTTTCAGGATGGTGAAGATCACATCCTGTTTGCGCGAACGAGCCAGGTTGTCGAGGCCCATTTCTTGCGCGATATCGAGCAATTCGGGCACGGATTTCTGCTTGAGTTCAGTAAGATTCATAGTTTGTTGGATTTTCAGGAATGGAAGTAAACGACTGTTGGAATGACAGGGGCGCCCCTGAACGTGTTGATCGAATCAAAAATGAAACAAAGGTGCTGGCAGATGGAGCAACCGGTGTAGATGGAAGCCGGATATTAAATGCCGAAGCCAGAGAGTGGGAACAACTGTTCGCCGGGCAACGGCATCATCGGCCACCTTTAGCGCGAATGTCAAGCCCCTGAACAAAATTAAGCCGGTTTTTGGCATGGGGTTCACTCGTTCTGGGGCTCCCTCTGATGGGTTACTCCCTTCCCAACCACGCAGCAGATCAGGATACTGAGCCTATGATTGATGACAGACTTCCGGAGCCTACCCCATGAGCAGTGATCGCACCAGCGAACTGAAGCCCCTGAACATCGCCCTTCTGACCGTCTCGGACACCCGAGGCCCGGATGAAGACACGTCTGGCCAGTTTCTTGAGGACAGTGTTGTCGAGGCCGGTCACCGGCTGGTGGCCCGCCGCATCCTGCCGGATGACATCTACCTGGTCCGGGCCCTGATGTCACAATGGATTGCTGATCCGGAGATTCACGCCGCCATTATTACCGGCGGCACCGGCTTCCACGAACGTGACAGTACGCCGGAGGCGGTAGCGCCCCTGCTGGATAAAACCATCGACGGATTTGGTGAGGAGTTCCGGCGACTGTCCGCGTCTGAAATCGGCACCTCCACCATCCAGTCCCGGGCCTTTGGCGGCCTGGCCAACCATACGGTTATTTTCTGCCTGCCCGGCTCAACCGGGGCTTGCCGAACCGGCTGGAACGGCATTCTGGCAACCCAACTGGACAGTCGCCATGGCCCCTGTAACTTCTCTGCTCTGGCCCTGCGCAAGCCGGACCGCCCCTACCAGCGGGTTCAGGAAGTGATTGGCCAGCGTGCCGAGCGATAAACAGGAGGACACATGGTGGCTAACGATCTGACATCGGTTGACGATGCACTGCAACATATTCTTGACCGGGCGCCGGCCATCACCCGGACCGAAGCCGTTGCCTTAACGGACAGCCTCGGCCGGGTTCTGGCGGAGAACCAGTATGTTCCCGCGGATGTGCCGCCAGCGGATAACAGCGCCGTGGACGGCTATGCGGTATGTCTGGCCGATGTCGCCGCCGGCAAACCGATGTCCGTATCCGCCAGAATCCCGGCCGGCGTTGCCCCCGGAACACTGGCACCCGGCACAGCGGCACGGATTTTTACCGGCTCCGAGATTCCCGAAGGGGCCGATGCGGTCGTGATGCAGGAACGGGTGGAACGCACCGACGACATGATTCTGATCCAGGCCGAGGTTTCAGAGGGCCAGAACATTCGCAGGCAGGGCCAGGATCTTGCCCGGGGCGATCTGGCGCTGGCGAAGGGCAAGCGCATTCGCCCCCAGGAAATGGGCCTGCTGGCCTCCATGGGAATCAGCCAGGTTCCGGTCATGGGCCGGCTAAGAGTCGCGGTATTGACCACCGGTGATGAACTGGTGGAGCCGGGCCAGCCACTTGATTCTGGCCAGATATACAACACCAACCGATTTACCCTCATGGGCCTGTTGGCCGAGGCTGGCTGCGAGCTGGTTCTGTGCGAAACCCTTGAAGATACCCGGGAAGCCACCCGCAGCACGCTCGAGTCTGCTGCTGCCAAGGCCGACCTGATCATCACCAGCGGCGGCGTATCGGTCGGTGAGGAGGACCACGTTCGCGCGGTACTGGAGAAATCCGGCAAGCTGTCACTTTGGCGCATGGCAATCAAGCCCGGCAAACCACTGGCGTTTGGCGAAGTGGCAGGCATACCGGTACTCGGTTTGCCGGGCAATCCGGCAGCGGTCCTGGTCACTTTTCTGGTGGTGGCGATGCCTTACATTCGCAAACGCCAGGGCCGGCAGGACCTCCTTCCCGTGGGCGAATCTCTGCCCGCTGGGTTTGACGTAACCTCCACATCTGTCCGCCGCGAGTTTGTACGGGCCCGGAAGCAGGGTTCAGCAGCGGGTCTGGAGGTTGTCGCCTACCCCAACCAGAGCTCCGGCGTCCTGAGTTCCGCCTGCTGGGGCGACGGCCTGGCTGTGGTGCCGGAACACACGGCCATCCGCGCCGGCGATTTGATTACATACTATCCGTTCACCGAATTACTGAGTTAACGATGACAGAACCAACACTGACCGTGCGTTTTTTCGCCCGACTAAGAGAAGAGCTGGGTACCGAAAGCCTGACCCTGCCGGCATCAGAGCACCAGACGGTCGCGGACCTGCTTACCCACCTGGCCAGCCGGGGCGGTGCCTGGGCCCAGCTGACCGGTGGCCAACCGGTGATGGCGGCCATCAATCAGTCCATGGCAAAGCCGTCCAGCCCGGTACAGCCAGGGGATGAGGTAGCCTTTTTCCCACCGGTCACCGGAGGTTGAGATGATTTCAATCCAGACCGACGATTTCGATGCGGGTGCAGAATATGAGGCGCTTCGCGGGACCGGACCGGGCACCGGGGCCATTGTGACCTTCTCGGGTCTGGTGAGGGATTCCGGGGATCTGTCCGGGGTGACGGGGCTGTTTCTCGAGCATTATCCGGGAATGACCGAGCAGGTGATTCAGGGGCTGATTGATGAGGCGGGCCGGCGCTGGGATGTGCAGCGGGCCCGGGTGATTCACCGGGTCGGGCAGTTGGCGCTGGCGGACCAGATTGTGTTTGTAGGGGTGTGCGGTGCCCACCGGGGCGATGCGTTTGCGGCCTGTGAGTTCATTATGGACGCGTTGAAAACGTCGGCGCCATTCTGGAAGAAGGAGATTACCCGCGAGGGTGAGCATTGGGTGGAGCAGAAAGAGTCTGATGTTGCCCGGAGTCAGGGCTGGTCGTAAGACTTACGTTTGAATTTGCCGCCCGGTCGCCGAGCTGGTGAGCCTTCCGAAAACCGCTGCAAGTACTTCCCTGTAAGCTTGTCTCCGCCATCCATGGCTACGAACATTTTCGGAAGGCTCACCAGCCCAACGCCCTACATAATCCGTTAATGCTCCAGATCCTTCAAACTGTTCCGGTTTTCGAATACTTCGTCGGTTTCAGGACAATTAACCGCAACCGCCCCCACCGATTCGGCAAATCCCATCACCCGGCGGTTGTCCAACGCCAGCCAGCGGTCCAGCTCCACCATTACATTTACCGGATACACACCGTGCAACGGGTGCAGGCGGCCGTTATGTTCGGCAATAGCCGGGCGGTCGGGTTGGGTTTGCCAGGCGGTGACCAAGGCGCTGAGGGTTCCCGGGGTGATTCCCGGGGTATCACAGGGGCAGACCAGCACAGCTTCGGCACCCTGAGTTTCCGCGGCTTTCAGGCCCGTGAGCAGGCCCGCCAGAGGGCCCTGGTCGCGTAGTTCAGGAGGATCCTCAAGGATACGGCCGGGAGCCAGGCGTTCGTAGTCCGGCAGCGAGCGGTTGGCGCTGACGAAGACGGCCGGGGTGATGGTCCTAAGGGCCTGCAGCACCCATTCGGCCATGGCTTTGCCTTGCCAGGGTACGAGGCCTTTGTCCTGGCCGCCCATGCGGGTGCCTTTGCCGCCTGCCAGGAGCAGGCCGATGATTCTGTCGGGTCGGGTCATGGCATAAAAAAACCGCCCGTGAAGCGTTGTTCAGGGGCGGTTTCCTTCAACAGCGGATCAGAGGTTGCTGTCGAGGAAGGCAGCCAGCTGCGATTTGGACAGCGCGCCTACTTTGGTGGCATCCACGTTGCCGTTCTTGAACAGCATCAGGGTCGGGATACCACGGATGTTGAACTTGGGCGGGGTCTGTTCGTTTTCGTCGATGTTGAGTTTGCAGACCTTAAGCTTGCCTTCGTATTCGTCAGCGATTTCTTCCAGAACCGGAGCAATCATTTTGCACGGGCCACACCACTCGGCCCAGTAGTCTACCAGTACCGGAACGTCGGACTTCAGTACATCCTGCTCGAAGGAAGCGTCGGTGACATTAACGATATTTCCGCTCATTACCTTTTCCTGATTCAGGCGCTCCGGGGCTTGGATTCCGGCCCTTCGGGAGTCGCTGTTGACTGTAGTGGACGGTGTTCTCTTTACGGACCGGCCGCCCACCCGGATTAAGACAGACTATTACTTTACGCGATTGCCGGCCCTGATGTGAAGCCGGTTGTATCTACCCTCGGGTTGATCCGTGTCAGTAATGTCCGCAGCGAGTTACTGACACGGCCGGGAAGTTTCACTTATAGTACGGCCAAGTTCATATCACACAGGACGCCTATCAACGTGACGGCCGCATCCCCTGCCGAGAAGCCTGAAACCTCCCCGGACATGCTGGCAGCCATCGATATGGGCTCCAACAGTTTTCATATGGTCGTCGCCCGTCTGGTGCATGGCGAAATCCGCACAGTTGAGAAGATGGGCGAGAAAGTCCAGCTTGGCGCGGGGCTGGATCAGTATAATCGGCTGACCGAAGAAACCCAGCAGCGGGCCCTCGAATGTCTGAGCCGGTTTGCCCAGCGCCTTCAGGGCATGCCCCGGGAAGCAGTCCAGATCGTCGGCACCAATGCCCTCCGGGTCGCCCGCAATGCTCACGATTTCATTGCCCGTGCCGAGGAAGTGCTGGGCTATCCGGTAGAAATCATCGCCGGGCGTGAGGAAGCGCGGTTAATCTATCTCGGTGTCTCCCATACCCTGTCGGACGATTCCGGTCGGCGGCTGGTGATTGATATTGGCGGCGGCAGCACGGAATTCATCATCGGGCAGCGTTTCGAACCCCAGGAGCTGGAAAGCCTGCACATGGGGTGCGTGTCGTTCCGCAACCGCTACTTTCCCGATGGCAAGATTACCCGGCGCCAGATGGACAAGGCCATTACCCATGCCGAGCAGGAACTGTTGAATATCCGGCAGCACTATCGCTCGGTGGGCTGGCAGAGCGCGGTGGGCTCTTCCGGCTCGATCAAGGCGATTGCCAACGTGCTGGCAACCCTTAAGATTACCGACGGCTCCATTAACCGCGACGGCATGGAAGAGCTGCGCAAGCGCCTGGTGAGCATGGGCAAGGTGGAGAAACTGGCCGAACTGGGGGTAAGGGAAGATCGCCAGAGCATTTTCCCGGCCGGCTTTGCCATTCTGATGGCGGCGTTCCGTTCACTCGACATCCAGACCATGACCTTTGCCGACGGCGCCCTGCGTGAAGGCCTGCTGTACGACATTGTCGGACGCATCCAGCACGAGGACGTTCGTGAACGTACGATTGCGGCGCTGCAGGAGCGTTACCACGTAGACCAGGCTCACGGCGCAGCGGTCGAGAAAACCGCGATTGCCGCCTGGGAACAGGTGGCGGGGCAATGGGGCCTGCGCACCGCCGCCGATGAAGACGTGCTGCGCTGGGCCTGCCGGCTGCACGAGATCGGCCTGACCATTTCCCACAGCCAGTACCACAAGCACGGCGCCTACCTGTTGCGTTATTCCGATTTACCCGGCTTCAGTCAGCCGTTCCAGAAGGATCTGGCCACTCTGGTCCGGGGCCATCGCCGGAAGTTCTCGTCGGCGGTTTTCGAGGGTATCGAGCCCGAGGACAAACCCCGCCTGACCTACCTTTGCGTGCTGGTGCGACTGGCGGTGCTGATCCAACACCCACGCAACCTGGAAGCCCCCCCCGCCTTCACCCTTCACGGCCACGATAACCGCCTGGTAGTCGAGTTCCCCGAGGGCTGGCTGGACAACCGCCCGCTGACCCTCGCAGACCTGGAGAACGAACGGGACTATCTGGCACGCCAGGACTTTACCCTGGAGATCTCGGGCCGGTAACACTGGCCGGCCTCAGCCAGCCAGTTCCGCCTCCAGGCTCTCCACAGTTTCGCTCACCTCCAGCCACTCGGCTTCAATGCCTTCCAGCTCGCGCTTGAGCTCTGCCTGCTCCGCCAGCAGTCCCTTGAGCCGAACCTTTTGCTGGTCATCGTAAAGACCTGGGTCGGCAAGATTCTGCTCCACGGTGGCCAGCTGTTGCTGCAACTGTTCCATACGGGCCTCAAGCGTTCCCTGTTTTTTCCGCCACGGGCTGAGTTTCTGTCGCAGTTCAGCTTCCTGGCGCTTGCGGGCCTTGCGTTCGTCCGCCGTCAGGGTCGCGGGTCCGGCGGTATTAACCGACTTTTCCTGCCCCCCGACCACTTCACGCCGGGGTGGCGATTCCTCATCTTTCCGACGTTCCGCCAGCCAGCGTTCGTAATCCTCCAGGTCGCCCTCGTACTCGCCAACAGCGCCGTCGCATACCAACCAGAATTCATCCACCGTGTTGCGCAGCAAGTGGCGGTCGTGGGATACCACCACGATGGCGCCATCGAAGTTCTGGAGCGCCATGGTCAGGGCCTGTCGCATTTCCAGGTCCAGATGGTTCGTGGGCTCATCCAGCAGCAGCAGATTGGGTTTCTGCCAGGCGATAACGGCAAGCGCAACCCGGGCCTTCTCACCGCCCGAAAACGAGCGAATGGGCGCAAGTGCTTCGTCGCCGTGAAAATCGAAGCCGCCCAGGAAGTCCCGGACTTTCTGCTCCGATGCGGTTGGCGCCAGACGCTGCAGATGCAGGAACGGGCTGGCGTCGAGATCCAGGGACTCCAGCTGATGCTGGGCGAAATAGCCGATGGCCAGATGTTCGCCACAGGTGCGCTCACCACTGAGCAGGGTTCCGGTGCCGCGAAGGGCATCCATAAAGGTGGACTTACCGGCCCCGTTCGGCCCCAGCAAACCAACCCGGGTGCCGGGCAACAGGGTGACATTGATGTTCTTCAGAATGGGCACATCCCCATGGCCCGCGACCCCGTGGCGAATGGACAGCAATGGATTGGAGACCTTGTCCGCGACCGGGAACTCGAAACTGAAGGGTGAGTCCACGTGCGCCGGCGCAATCTTTTCCATCCGTTCCAGTGCCTTGACGCGGCTCTGGGCCTGCCGGGCTTTGGTGGCTTTGGCCTTGAAGCGATCAATAAAGCGCTGGATTTCGGCAATTCTGGCTTGCTGGCGTTCGAAACTGGCCTGCTGCTGGGCCAGTCGCTCGGCGCGCTGACGCTCGAAGGCTGAGTAATTTCCCGTATACAGCACCAATTGCTTCTGATCGAAATGCACCAGATGAGTAGCCACCCGGTCCATGAAGTCCCGGTCGTGAGAAATAAACAGCAAGGTACCCGGATACTTTCTGAGCCAGTTCTCCAGCCACAGACAAGCATCCAGGTCCAGGTGGTTGGTGGGCTCATCCAGCAACAGCAGATCGGATGGACGCATCAGTGCCTGGGCCAGGTTCAGTCGAATACGCCAGCCACCGGAAAATGCGGAAACCGGGCGCCCGGCATCGCTGTCGGCGAAGCCCAGGCCCCTGAGCAGTGTCTCTGCCCGGCGCGGTGCGGACCAGGCTTCGTGAATATCCAGCTCCCCGTGCAGACGGGCAATGGCATGGTCATCACCACCCGCTTCCGCCTCGGCCAGCGCCCGCTCCATTCGCCGCAACTCGGTGTCGCCATCCAGCACAAAATCCCGGGCGGATCTGGACGAAGCCGCGACTTCCTGAGCCATATGGGCAATCCGGCAGCCACCGGGCAACGCCACGCTGCCTTGCTCGGGTGCAAGCTGCCCCAGCAAGAGCTGGAAAAGACTGGATTTGCCGGCACCATTGGCACCAACAATGGCAACGCGCTGCCCCGGTTGCACGGTCAGGTTCACGTTTTCTAGCAACCAGACGCCGCCCCGTTGTAAACTGAGATCGGTTATCGTTAACATAGATTTAATCTATCCATGGATTACTGCCAGGGAAGCGCCAACATGACCGTTCAACAAGCGGAGCCGCTGGAACTTCCAGAACACATGGAACCAGACAATCCGTTATGGCGTTATGCCCTAGCCCAATGGCAGGATCCACAGGTGGCTGAGGCCTGTCTTGAGCTGCAATCCGAGGGATGGAGCGTAAGCCGCATCCTCTGTGCCGGCTGGCTGGCCACGCAGGGTCAGTCGTTCTCTGGCGTTGAGGACGCTAAGGTAACAGAGTGGCGAAGCCGTGTAACCGGTTGCCTTCGCTCCGCCCGCAAGTCTGTTCCCCGAGCCAATGATCATGGCGTGGAGTTGCGGGATACTCTGGCGAGGGCAGAACTGCTGGCCGAACAGCTGGAGCTGGCTCTGGCCTGGCAAACGTTGAAAGAATCCGAAGCGGAGCGCGGAATCATGCAGGAATCAGGCACCATCATCGGGCAGAATCTTGTCGCTGCCGCGCCGTCCGACAACATACCCACGCGGGTAAAACCTCATCTTGAACTTCTGGCCAGCCGGCTTGCAGGCCAGACCACCAGAGGCGGCCCATCATGTTCATGAAATGGCTGATCCGGCTTTCGTTTCCGGCGCTCGGCCTTCTGCTGCTGCTGATTTTCTTCGGCCTCGGCGATCCCGACCAGGTCTCGGAACCGGTGAAAACCGAGCAGGCGACGACGATTCCCTCCTTTGAGGGGTTGCTGCCATCGCCGATTCCCACCGAAGGCCCGGATATCGTTTTCAAGTGGCAGGACACCGATGGCAACTGGCACTATGCCGATCAGCCCCCGGCCCAGGGCCCCTGGAATGCCTTGGCCATTGAGCGCCCAGACCCCGTGCCCCGGAAGCCGCAGACCATCAGCCCGGAAGATGACTGGAAGTCCCCCTACCAGGCCCCCTATTCGCTCAATGGCTCACCCGCCAGCGGTTCCTGACGCGGGTTGCGCATTGCCGCGAAATGAGTCTCTGATTAACACATGTTCAGTGGCATCCCGCTGCTGAACCCGTTACCTTGTTCACTTTCAGAATCCAGGGTCAGAGAGCCCAGAAACACGTGAAAAGGATGAAATGATGAAGAAAACGCTTTTGGCTATCGCCGTTACCGGCCTGATTGCCGGTTGCTCAACAGCCCAGGAGCCGGCAAACGACCCGGCCCTTGAAACCACGCCCGAGAAAGTCAGCTATGGCATGGGATTGGTGCTGGGTGAGCGCATGAGCAACGACTTGCCGGATCTCCAGATGGACCAGTTCCTTCAGGGCATCCAGCATGGCCATGCCGGTGATGAAGACAGCAAGCGACTGACCCGCGAGCAGATCCAGGAAGCGCTGATGGCCTACCAGCAGGAGCTCCAGCAAAAGCAGGAGCAGCAACTGGAAGAACTGGCTCAGAAGAACAAGGATGCCGGCGAGGCTTTCCTGGCTGAAAACGCCGAGCGTGAAGGCGTTGAGACCACAGAGTCCGGTCTCCAGTACGAAGTGATTGAAGAAGGTAACGGTGAGCGCCCAACCGCCGAGGATCAGGTGGAAGTCCACTACACCGGCGAACTGATCAACGGTGAGGTGTTCGACAGCTCCCGTGAGCGCGGGCAAACCGTGACCTTTGGCCTGAACCAGGTGATTCCTGGGTGGACAGAAGGTCTGCAGCTGATGAGCGAAGGTGCTCGGTACAAGCTTTATATCCCGTCTGACCTGGCCTACGGCCCGGGCGGAAACCAGGCTATTGGCCCTAACGAGACCCTGGTATTCGATGTCGAGCTGATCGCCGTGAATCCGGGGCAGGACGACGCCGGTTCAGACGAATAAGCTCTGGCCAGCACTCCGGCAGGCAATAAAAAACCGGCACCATTTCTGGGGCCGGTTTTTTATTGCGGGTAATGCGGTTCCGGGTAGAGGCAATCAGGCCGAAGCCACCTTGCCCGCATGGGCGTTATGCAGATTCTCAATCAGGAAATCTTCCATCTCGAAGCGTGACTCCAGCACTTCTCCAAGCCGTGACAACTCGTTGAACAATTCCTTGACGTCGACCTCGGACAGCTCCCGGCCATCCAGACGATCATTGAAGTTCAATGCCACTTCCGTGGTCTGCTCGATCCGGGGATAGAGCTTTGCTGCCAGTTCGAGACCGCCATCGTTGAACTCACGGGCCTCCTGAATCAGCTGTTCGTAGACTTCAAAGTGGCCGGCCGAAACATAATCCACCAGCACTTCGCACAGGCGGACGAATTTTTCGCGGAGGGCATCGGTCTGGGAAAAATCACTTTCTCCAGACAACTCGCAATACTGAACCAGAAGCTCCTGGCGCTCCTTCAGCCAGCGATCAATCAGCTCGCTGACACCACCCCAACGCTCCCTGGCATTCCGGCAATTCTCCAACATGACGCCTGTCTCCCCTCGGTCAATCCGCCCGTTCTCTGGATCTAGTCTTGATAATTATTATGTGGCATTCAAGTTACCCCATGGTCATGGTCAGCCGCAACTGTTTCAGCTCTGCAACCAGTCCCGGGGAAAATAGCGTCGCAGCATCACAAACAGCCCCAGTACAATCAGCAGGCTAAAAAAGACCGCGGTCCATCCGGGGATACTCAAACCGAGAAAACGCCAGACCACTTCGGCGCAATCACCCGTGCCTTTCAAAGCGGTTTGCAGCACTTCAAACCAGGGTAGTACCTCGAGCATGTAATCAACCGAGGGACCACAGGCAGGCACCTGGTCCGCAGGCAGACTCTGTAACCATAGCTGACGCCCCGCCACCGCCAGACCAGCGCCGGCGGCAACAATCAGTAACAGCCCGTAGACCCGGTTGCCGAACCCGCGGGGTCCGTGCAGAAACGCCAACAGACTCACCAGCCCTGCACCCATAAATCCGAAACGCTGCAACCAGCACAACGGGCATGGCTCCAGACCCATCACGTGCTCCATGTAAAAGGCCACCGCCAGCAACCCGGCGCACACCAGAAATACCAACCCGAATATCCATCTGCTTGTCAAAACGCTACCCCGGAATCATGATGTGGACTGCACAAGCTTCCATGGCCTGATATTCTCAGAGAAAAACCAGCGTGCCATGAAACACTGAACCAATCCTAACCCATGACTAACGCCAAGCCTATGACCATTCTCAGAAAACTGACGCCGGCCCTGTTACTGACCCTGTGCGCACTGATGCCACCCCTGCCCGCCATGGCCGAGGAAGCTGATGAAGAAACCGAAGTGAAGGGGGTAACCGACTATATCGCCATGGAACCGGCATTCGTCACCCATGTCGGCAAACCGGATGCGAAAGTGGCCTATCTCAAAGCCTCCGTAACCATTCGGGCCTCCCGCGAAACCACCCGGCCGGCGGTAGAAGCGCACATGCCCAGGTTACGGCACGAACTGGTGATGCTGTTTGGTGAGCAGACGGATCTTGACCAATTGTCTTCCATGGACGGCCAGCAGGCGCTGCGGGAAGAAGCAACCAAACGGATAAACGGAGTGCTGGAGGAGCAGCAAACCGGTGAGACCATTACCGGAGTGCTGTTTACCGAGTTTGTGGTTCAGCGCTAGTTGCGGCATCCACCGGGCGGTGGCACCGGATCAGGCGATGCGTGAGAACAGATCATCGTCCTGTTGCGGGCGCTCTTTCCGGGCCTGACCGGCATCATCCCAACCGGCTTCCCAGGCGGCAATAATGACCTCACCGCGGTAAGGGCAGCGGGTTTTGTCCATGCCCATCTCTCCGGCCATGTATCCCTGCCGGTAGGCCTTGTTCAATGCTTCTACATCCCAGCCGAGCTTGATATCCGTTGCCATGGGCCACCTCCTTACCTGATGTAATAGAAAGTAACAGCAGGTAACAGATCCGGCAAACCGGACAGCCGGTTCTGTGCGTCACGTCCCTTTCCGGACGTGACGCAAGCGGCGTCAGGATTTCAGGTAGGCATCCAGAAACTCCGGAAATGGCTGGCTGTCCGCAGCTTCCTGCTCTTTCTGCTCGGCCAGGGACCGCGCACTCATGGCAAGGAAATCCGCCAACACCTCCGGCGCCAGTGGCTCCGACTTCAGGGTTTGCTGGTGCTCACGGGATATGGCCTGCACCCAGTCGCGGTGGCCCAGGCCGGACTGCCCCATGGCCTCGAGCACTCGAGCCGAGGGCACGGCCCAATCATTACCTTCCAGCTTCGACCGTTGAGCCGACAGCGCCGACCGGTAGGTATCACTGCGATTCCAGCCATCCAGCAGCTCCGCCAGGGGCTGCAAGTGCTCCAGCCATTCAACGGCAGCCTCACCCACAGGCACACGCTGTCCACCCCGGCACAGACTGAGCGAATGCAGGCGACCGCTGGCGACCACATCCTTGTAATTGTCATCGAGCCGTTCGCACTCGTCGTCTTCAATGCGGGGCGAGTCGGTGAGCAGGCAATCCAGCAGGAACAGGTCGAGGAAATCGATCTGCTCGCGGTTCACGCCCACCGGCGAGAACGGATCCAGGTCCAGACAGCGCACCTCGATGTATTCCACACCCCGTGCATCCAGAGCCTGGATCGGTTTTTCACCCCGCTCGGTAGTGCGTTTGGGACGCACCGCGCTGTAGTATTCGTTTTCTATCTGAAGCACATTGGTATTGATCTGGACAAACTCACCGTTGCGCCGGGTGCCGATGGCTTCATACGCTGGCCAGTTGGTGTGGATGGCGCGATCCAGTGTCCGGGTATAAGTGCTCAGTTCATTGAAGCAGATATTCAGCGAGGCCTGGGCATTGTTGTGGTAGCCCAGATCCCCCATGCGCAGAGACGTGGCGTGCTGGCCAAACCAGGTGCGATCATCGAACCGGGCCAGGTCGTGCCGGACGCCGGCCACAAAACTGGCATCCAGCGCCGGCGAGGCGCCAAACAGCAGCATCAGCAACCAACTGCGACGGCGGAAATTCCGGATCAGCCAGAAATACTGATCGGATTTGAAATCCTTCAGGCTGTCCTTGTTGCCCACCAGCTCCTGCCATTTGCGCCAGAAACTGTCCGGCAGGGAAAGATTGTAATGGGCGCCTGCAATACTCTGCATGATCCGGCCATAACGCACCGCCAGCCCCTGGCGATACACATGCTTGAGCCGGCCAGTGTTGGAGCTGCCGTACTCGGCAATGGGAATGCTGGCATCGCCGTCAATCTCGCAGGGCATGCTCGCGGCCCAGAACACTTCGTTATCCAGGTTCTGCTGGACGAACCGATGTATATCCCGCAACGAGGCCAGCATAGCTTCAGTATTGTCGAAGACCGGCGTGATCAGTTCCAGCAGGGCTTCCGAGTAGTCGGTCGTGATACGGGGGTGGGTCAGTGCGGAGCCCAGGGCTTCCGGATGTGGTGTCTGGGCAATGAAGCCATTGGCATCGACGCGCAGGCCTTCCTTTTCGACCCCTTTGAGGAAACCGTCCCAGTCACTGGCGGCAAACTGTTGGAACAGGGAGTGGCGGGATTGTGCCATGTTGAGCTCCTGTTGCAGCCGTTACGCCCTTGTGAGACGTAACGGCTGTGAATCAGTGGAAGGGGTTAACGGCCGTTCTTACGGGCAGAGGCCATAGCCTGGGCCAAAGCGCCAGCCATGGCACCTTGAGGTGAGCCCTGGCCGGCCTGAGGTTTGCGCCCTGCACTGCGGCCAGAGTTCCGGTCTGCGCCCCGGGCTGGCTTGTTGTCCGCCCCCGGCTGGTCATCCATACGCATGGACAGGCCAATCCGCTTACGGGGAATGTCCACTTCCATCACTTTGACCTTGACGATGTCACCGGCCTTGACCACTTCTCTCGGATCTTTCACGAAAGTATGGGACAAGGCCGAGATGTGCACCAGGCCATCCTGGTGAACACCGATATCCACAAAGGCACCGAAGTTGGTGACGTTGGTTACCGAGCCCTCCAGCACCATACCGGGCTTGAGGTCGTTGAGGGTTTCCACCCCTTCCTCGAAATGGGCAAAGCGGAATTCCGGTCGCGGGTCCCGGCCCGGTTTTTCCAGCTCGGAGATAATGTCCTTGATGGTGGGCAAACCGAACTGCTCGGTTACGTAGTCCTGTGGGTTCAGACTGCGCAGGAACGCGGAATCGCCAAGGATATCCTCCACCTTCTTGCCATTACGCTCAGCAATGGCCTCAACCACACCGTAGGCTTCCGGATGCACGGATGACCGGTCCAGAGGGTTTTCGCCCCCGGCGATACGAAGGAAGCCCGCAGCCTGCTCAAAGGTGCGATCACCCAATCGAGACACCTTCAGCAGCTGTTTGCGACTGGTGAACTTGCCGTTCTGGTTCCGGAAATCCACGATGTTCTGGGCAATGCTCGGATTCAGGCCAGACACCCGGGTGAGTAACGGTACCGACGCGGTATTCAGATCCACGCCCACGCCGTTTACACAGTCCTCAACCACCGCATCCAGGCTACGGGACAGCTGTACCTGGGACACATCGTGCTGGTACTGCCCCACGCCGATAGACTTGGGCTCGATTTTCACCAGCTCGGCCAGCGGATCCTGCAAACGGCGGGCAATGGACACCGCACCACGGATGGTGACATCTAGATCCGGCAGTTCCCGGGAGGCAAATTCCGAGGCGGAATAGATCGATGCCCCGGACTCATTCACCACAATGCGGGCCAGCTTCAGTTCAGGGTAACGTTTGCAGAGGTCGCCCACCAGTTTCTCGGTTTCCCGAGAGGCGGTGCCGTTGCCGATAGCCACCAGTTCGATGTTGTACTTCTGACACCAGGCTGCCATCTGGGCAATGGACTGATCCCATTTATTCTGGGGCGCATGGGGGAAAATGGCGCCGTGATCCACCACCTGGCCGGTACCGTCGATTACCGCCACCTTGACTCCGGTACGCAGGCCGGGATCGAGCCCCAGCGTTGGCCGCGGACCGGCGGGCGCGAGCAGAAGCAGGTCTTTCAGGTTGGCAGCAAAAACGTTGATGGCTTCGGTTTCAGCCGCTTCACGCACCTGGGCGATCAGATCGGTTTCAATCTGTGTCGACAACTTCACGCGCCAGGTCCAGCGCACCACATCCGACAACCATTTGTCGGCGGCCCGGCCGTTATCCCGAATGCGCCAGTGGGCGGCAATTCGCTGCTCGCCGGGATGGGGCTGACGGCGATCCTCCTCAGCATCGCCCATAACAATCGAATAGGCCAGAATGCCCTCATTGCGGCCCCGAAGAATGGCCAGCGCCCGGTGCGACGGAACTTTTCTCAGCGGTTCAACGTGGTCGAAGTAATCCCGGAACTTGGCGCCTTCGTTTTCCTTGCCTTCCACCACAGTGACTTTCAGCTGGCCTTCCTGCCAGACGAAATCCCGCAGGGCGCCAAGCAGCTCGGCATCTTCGGCAAAACGCTCCATCAGAATGTAGCGGGCACCGTCCAGAGCGGCTTTGACATCCTCAACGCCGGCTTCCGGATTGAGGTAACCGGCAGCGACGGTTTCCGGATCCTGGGTGGGATCGTCGTGGAGGGTATCGGCCAGCGGCTCCAGGCCTGCTTCCCGGGCAATCTGCGCCTTGGTGCGGCGCTTGGGTTTGTAGGGCAGGTAAAGGTCTTCCAGGCGATTCTTGGTGTCGGCAGCTTCGATGGAGGCTCGCAGCTCGTCGGTCAGCTTGCCCTGTTCCTCAATGCTGTTGAGAATGGTGCCCCGGCGGTCTTCCAGCTCACGCAGATAGCGCAACCGCTCTTCCAGAGTCCGCAGCTGGCTGTCGTCCAGGGAACCCGTTACTTCTTTTCGGTAGCGTGCAATAAAGGGAACGGTAGCGCCTTCATCAAGAAGGGTAACGGTGGCATTAACCTGCTGTTCACGTACGCCGAGCTCTTCGGCAATGCGCCGGGAAATACTGTTCATGCTGCCTCGATCTGGTATCGCATTCGGAATTAATGCGCAAAGGTACAGCGGCTTACTTCTGCAGGCAAGCGGACTGGTTCTGGCGGTTCATGAATTGCACCAGATCGTTCCAGGGCATCGGGCGGGCGTAATAGTAGCCCTGGATTTCGTCGCAGTGTTGCTGGCGCAGGAATTCCAGCTGGCCTTCGGTTTCCACCCCTTCGGCCACCACGCTGATCTGCAGGCTGTGAGCCAGACTGATAATGGCCCGGATAATATGCTCGGCATCGGCAGACTGGCCCAGTTCCTGGACAAAAGACTTGTCGATCTTCACCAGCGAGATTGGCAGGTGCTGCAGATTGCTCAGGGAGGAAAAGCCGGTACCGAAATCGTCCAGCGCAAAACTGATGCCCAACTGATTGAGCTCCCGCAGGCAGCGCTGGGCGTATTCCGGATCGTGCATCATGGCACTTTCGGTCAGCTCCAGCTCCAGCAGGCTGGTATCGACGTTGGCATTGAAGATGATACGAAAGATGGTTTCGGTCATCTTGCGATCGTGGAACTGCCGGAACGACAGGTTGACCGCAAACACCAGTCCGGGAAAGCCCAGCTCGTTGGATTCCTGCAAGCGCTTGCAGGCCTGCTCGATAACCCAGTAGCCGATGGGCACAATCAGACCACTGCGCTCGGCCACCGGGATAAACTCATCGGGACCCACCAGGCCGCGCTCCGGATGATTCCAGCGCAGCAGGCATTCGACCCCTCGCACCTCCTCCGTCGCCAGGTCAATCCGGGGCTGATAATACAGCTCCAGTTCCTTGCCCCTCAGGGCATTGCGAAGGTCAGCTTCGAGCCTGAGCTGATAGCCAGCAGAAATGTGCAGCTGTCGATCGTAAAACCGGTAACTGGTACCCGGATCGCGTTTGGCCTCGAACATCGCCCGGTTGGCCCGGCGGAGCAGCTCTTCCGGGCTGTCACCGGCCTCCGGATAGGTCGCTACGCCCAGACTGGCACTGACCACCACATTCTGGCCATCCACCGTCACCGGCTCATCCAGTGCCGAGACCACCTTGCGGATGATCTGGGTGATATCCAGCGAGTCTTCCACCTTCTCGACTATGATGGCCAGCTCATCACCACCGATGCGCATCAACGAATCCACCCGTCGCAGCTTCTGCCTCAGCCGATCGGCCAGCCGCAGCATTAAATGATCGCTTTTCTGGTAACCAAAGGATTCGTTGATGTTACGGAAATCATCGATATTCAGGTGCAACAGAGCCAGGCGATGATTCGCCCGCTCGGCCCTCAGCACCGCCTGCTGTAGCCGATCGAAGAACAGGTCGCGATTGATGAAGCCGGTGGCCACTTCACGGCCAAGCTGGCCATTTGTCGACTGCGTGAGCTGGGAGCGGTACCACAGGCATTTAATGGAGCGCCGGAAATTCCAGGGATCTAACTCACGGCGGCTCAGATAGTCCGATGCACCATTTTCAACCAGGTACCGGGCTTTTTCTCCGCAGGATTCGGCGCTCATGGCCAGAATGGGTTTGTCCTCACTGGATACCGACAGATATTGCAGAAACGACGCTTCCGAGCCGCCATGGAACACGCAGTCCCACACGATCACATCGAAGCTGGCGTTGGAAATAAGATCATCACAGTCCACCAGATCCGGGCACCAGGTGGCGTCACTGCAGATTTCGGAATCATCCGCGAGCATGGCGCTGAACCAGAGATAGTCGGCGTATTCCGGTGTCAGCACCAGAAGGCGCAAACAATCAGGCCTGGTGTCGGTGGGCAGTGTCATCTGGTGAGATCCATATATCGGTACAGAACAGCGTAGTCCATTACATAAAGAATAGCTGATAGATCGGCAAGGTACAGCATGCTGGCCTGGTGTAGAATAGCCAGACGCTAAAAACCCATGCCCCGTTCCCCTTTGGCACCAACACTGTGAACAAGCTCAATCCCAGACAACATGAAGCGGTACGCTACGCCGACGGCCCCCTGCTGGTGCTGGCCGGTGCCGGCAGCGGCAAAACCAGCGTGATTACCCGCAAGATTGCCTATCTGATTGAGGAACTGGGCATTCCGGGGCGACACATCGCCGCAGTCACCTTTACTAACAAAGCCGCCCGGGAGATGAAAGAGCGTGTGGGCCGTATTGTCGACCGGGGCAAAACCCGGGGCCTGATCGTATCAACATTTCACAATCTTGGCCTGAACATGATCCGGGAGGAGCACACCCACCTGGGCTACCACCCAGGCTTCTCCATTTTCGACGCCGAAGATGCCAAGGCGCTGCTGCAGGATCTGATGATGCGCGAAGCCAGCGCCGAGGCCGGCGACGAGCTGAACGATGTGCAGATGACCATCTCGTCCTGGAAAAACGCCATGCGCAGCCCTGCGGAGGCCTACAGCAAAGCGGCAGACGAGCGTGAGCAGCGCATTGCCATCGTTTACAAGCACTACAACGAATACCTGAAAGCCTACAACGCGGTGGATTTCGACGACCTGATTCTGCTGCCGGTGCAGCTGTTCCGGGACAACCCGGAAGTGCTTGCCAAGTGGCGCCGGAAAATCCGCTACATGCTGGTGGATGAGTACCAGGACACCAACGTGTGCCAGTACGAGCTGGTGAAACAGCTGGTGGCCGAGCGGGCGGCGTTTACCGTGGTGGGCGATGACGACCAGTCCATCTACGCCTGGCGCGGCGCCCGGCCGGAGAACCTGGCCCAGTTGAAAGATGATTTCCCGAGCCTGAAGATCGTCAAACTGGAGCAGAACTACCGCTCCACCAGCCGGATCCTGCGATGCGCCAACACAGTGATCGCCAACAACCCCCACGTGTTTGAGAAGGCGCTGTGGAGTGACCACACCATAGGCGAGGAAATCCGCATCATCCGCTGCCGCAACGAAGATGCCGAAACCGAGCGGGTGGCCACCGAGATCCTCGATCAGAAGCTGAAAAACGGCCTCGACTTCAGGGACTTCGCAGTCCTTTACCGGGGCAACCACCAGGCACGGCTGCTGGAAATGAAACTGCAGGCCTACCAGATTCCCTACCGCATCTCCGGCGGTCAGTCGTTTTTCTCCAAGAACGAGATCAAGGATGCGATGTCGTACCTGCGGCTGATGATCAACCCGGACGACGATGCGGCCTTCCTGCGGGTGGTGAACGTGCCGCGCCGGGAGATTGGCCCGCGCACCCTGGAACAGTTAAGTCACTATGCCCGGTCACGCAATGTCAGTCTGTTCAAGGCCCTGGGGGATATGGGGGCGGAAACCCACGTCACCGAGAAAGGTCTGGACCGACTGAGACGGTTCGCCCACTGGGTCGACAAAACCTGCGAGCGCCTGTTCTCGGAAGACCCGATCCCGGTCATCAAACAGTTATTCACAGACATCGAGTACGAAGAGTGGCTGCACCAGCATTCCGGTAGCCCGAAACAGGCCGAACGCCGGATGGAGAACATCTGGTACCTGGTGGAGTCGATCCAGCGCATGCTGGACGACGGCAAGGGCACCGCCGACGAAATCGGCATTGAGGACGCCATCGCCAAGCTGGTACTGCGGGACATGATGGAGCAGCGGGAAGAGGAAGACGACAGCGACAAGGTTCAGTTGCTGACTCTGCACGCTTCCAAGGGGCTGGAGTTTCCCCATGTGTTCATTATGGGCCTGGAGGAAGAGATTCTGCCGCACCGCAGCAGCATCGAGGAAGGCAACATTGAGGAAGAGCGCCGCCTGATGTACGTGGGCATTACCCGGGCCAGGGAAACCCTGGCGCTGACTTACGCGGCTTCCCGAAAACAATACGGGGAAAAACTGGAGACCATTCCCAGCCGCTTTCTGGATGAGTTGCCGGAAGAGGATGTGAAATGGGAAGGACTGGGCGACCAGGACAAAGAAGCGAACCAGAAAAAGGGCAAGGCGACTCTCAGCGCCCTGATTGGCGATCTGGGCCTGTAGAAACAACAAACCCCGCTCGGGGCGGGGTTTGTCAGGTCGTTACAGATTGCTTACTTGCTCTGCTCAACCATATGCTCAACGGCAGCGGTGATTTCCTCATCCGGGCAGTTGGCACAGCCACCTTTGGCCGGCATGGCATTGAAGCCATTGATGGCGTGATCAATCAGGGTATCGATACCCTTCTCAATGCGCGGAGCCCAGGCAGCGGCATCGCCAATGACCGGAGCGCCGGCTGCGCCGGTGGTATGACACGCCATGCACACGGCGTCGTAGACTTCACTGCCAGAACGCGGGCCGGAGCTGGCTGTCTCAGCAGGTGCAGCAGCCTCGCCACACTCTTCACCCTGCAGACACACTTCGCCCACCGGCTTGATGCGCTCGCGGATTTCGTCTTCAACACTTGCCACTGCGGCGCCGGCGGCCAGGCCAAAACCAAGCAGAACAACAGCCAGGACTCTCTTCATCTTCACAATGCACCTCGCATTTGAGCGTTATAATCTTTCGGTCGCCGCATTATAGCGATTGAGCCTCCGCAAAAAAACCAGAGAGCAAAATCAGAATTTGATTTCAACCATTTTAATGACAGTTTCGTAGGTTGTAGCTCCTTTGCCATGGATTCCGGTTACCATAGCGTTCATTCACTCAAACCCAGAGTCGCCGCATGAACCAACAGCAACAGACGACCCCGGACAAGCGCCGAAAAACCTTACTGATCCTGGAGTTTTCCAGCCTGGCGGTACTGCTGATCTCGATGGCCTGGTTCAGCAACCAGTCAAGCGATGGCACCCCGCTTTCTGCCGGCTGGCTGCTGATTCCGGCGTTTGCCAGCCTGGGCGTTTTTCTGAGTTTTATCGGGTTGATGTATCTACGCTGGGTCGCCTCGGCGAACGACCAGCGCCGCCCCCGCCATCGCGCGATCTTCGCCCTGCTGACCCTCACCCTGCTTGGGGTCTGGATTTACGGCATTGCCAACACCTGGATAAGCCTGAGTACCGCCCAATAAGGAGCCCCCATGACCCCCAGCCTCAAGCTGCTACCCCTGATTCTGTTGGGCACGGCCAATCTGGTTGTTGCCCAGGATCGGCCAGAGGAACCCGATGTTAACTGCGCGCTGATCAAGGAAGGTGTGCAACGGCTGGCCTGCTATGACGCCAAGTACAACCCTCAGGCCGAGCGTGACCAGGCCAGCGAGGAACAGCTGGAAGAAGCCGAGGCGGATGCAGAGGAACTGGTGGCCGACAAGAAAACCCGGGAGAAGATCGTGGGTAATGCCCTGGAAGACGATCCTGATGACGGGGTGATGGCCGCGCTGGTGGACAACTATCTTTCTGCCGAGCGGGCGATCTTCTCGTTTACCGGCAGTTTCGTGACTCATCAGCCCAATTACATTCTGCCGATCACCTGGGTGGACGACCCCAATGCCTTGCCCGCAAGCCCGCGACTGGGAGCTATCGATTATGACTACAACCTGGAAAACGAGGAAGCCAAGTACCAGATCAGCTTCAAGGTTCCGTTGCTGACGGGCATTTTCGACGACCGCACAACCTTCTGGTTTGGCTACACCCAGAAATCCTTCTGGCAGGTCTACAACCAGGATGAATCGGCGCCTTTCCGGGAGACCAACTATGAGCCGGAGCTGTTTTTCAGGCACGCCCTGAACTGGGATCTCGGTCCCGGTACGCTCAGTGCGGTGTCGGTGGGCTTTAATCACCAGTCAAACGGACAGCCTGACCCCCGGTCCCGGAGCTGGAACCGGATTATGGGTTCCGTTGCCTATAGTGTGGATCGCTGGCTGTTTATGGTTCAGCCCTGGTATCGCTTGCCGGAAAACAGCAGCAGCGACGACAACGAAGACATAGAGAGCTATCTGGGCCACGCCAGTTATCACGCGGTTTACAAGCTGACGGAAGATCGGACGTTTTCTTTGAAGCTGCTGAATAATCTGAGGTCGGATAACCGGACGTCGGTGGAGTTCGGGTACAGCTTTCCCATGGGGGATACGCTGAAGGGGTTCTTCCAGTATTACAACGGTTATGGGGAGAGCCTGATTGACTATAACGAGCGGATTGAGCGGGTCGGGTTTGGCATTATGCTGAATGACTGGCTCTAGGCGCTGGTGCAAGACCAGGATGGCGGTACCCCCTTCTGAAACACGCTCCTTCGGCACATCCTTGTGACGCTTGAGCTCCGCCATCCCTGGCTCCGCACAGTTCCATAAGGGGGTACCGCCACCCTGGCCCCACAAACTTCAGGGGCCTTCTAACACTGCCAGCCTTTTAAACGTTCAGCCTTTTCATTTCTTCCAGCAGTTCTTCAGTTTTCGCTTCCATCAACGCTTTATCTCCACGGGCCTCAACATTCAGGCGAACCACCGGTTCAGTGTTGGACATGCGCAGGTTGAAGCGCCAGTTGTCGAATTCCACGCTCAGGCCGTCTACATGGCTGACGGATTTCGCGCCCACGCCGTACCTGGCTTCGATGGCGGCGATAACTTTCGGGGGGTCGCTGATGGTGCGGTTGATTTCACCGCTGGCCGGGTAGGCTTCGATGCGGGCGTCGATCAGGGATGACAGGGTCTGGCCGCTCTGGCACAGGCGTTCGGCCACGAGCAGCCAGGGAATCATGCCGCTGTCGCAGTAGGCGAAGTCGCGGAAGTAGTGGTGGGCGCTCATTTCGCCACCATAAACGGCGTCTTCGTCGCGCATTCTCTGTTTGATGAAGGCGTGGCCAGTCTTGCTTTCGATGGCTTCGCCGCCAGCAGCTTCAACCAGATCCAGAGTGTTCCAGGTCAGGCGGGGATCGTGAATGACTTTGCCGCCACCGGTCTTGCGCAGGAACTGGTCCGCCAGCAGGCCGACGATGTAGTAGCCTTCGATGAAGCGGCCGGTTTCGTCGAAGAAGAAGCAGCGGTCGTAGTCGCCGTCCCAGGCAATGCCCATGGCGGCGCCATTCTGGAGTACGGCATCGGCAGTCGCGGAGCGGTTTTCCGGCAGGATCGGGTTGGGCACACCATTCGGGAAGTGACCATCGGCTTCGTGATGAACCTTGATGAAGTCGAACGGCAGATGCTGTTCCAGTTCGTCGATCACCAGGCCAGCACCACCGTTGCCGGCATTACAGACGATGGTCATGGGTTTCAGTGAGCCAGCATCAATATAGCCCAGCAGATGGTCGACGTACGCGCTCATTACTTCCAGGGTTTCGTATTTGCCCTGCTCTGCGGCGTCAAAGAACGGTTCCAGCACCCGGTCCCGGATGTCGTTCAGGCCGTTGTCCGAACTGATCGGCCGGGATTCCGGGCCCACCATTTTCATGCCGTTGTGGTCTTTGGGGTTGTGGCTGGCGGTGACCATGATGCCGCCGTCCATCTGGTAGTGACTGGTGGCAAAGTACACCTGTTCGGTGCCGCACAGGCCAATATCAAACACATCGGCGCCGGCCGCCATCAGGCCGGAGCTCAACGCGTCGGCGATTTCGGGGCTGGACAGCCGGATGTCGTAACCGACGATGACTTTTTTGGCGCCGGTGATTTCAACGTAGGCACGGCCGATTTTCTCAGCCAGGATTGGGTTTAGCTGGTCAGGTACTCGGCCACGCAGGTCGTAGGCTTTGAAGCAGGACAGGTCCATTTCAGTCTCCGGAGTGGTTTATTAACCGCGTTGGGCCAGCATATCTGGCCAATCTGGGCGACCATTCTACCTGTTTCGACAGACAATCGGGGAAGCACCCGGAAAAAGGCAGGGGGAACAGAGTGGAGAGAAAGCGCCACCGGCCCGCAGAGTGAGCCGGTGGCCGGAAAGCCGGGGAGTTTACTCAGCAGCTGCCGACTGCAGCTGGATATAGTTCTGGATGCCCATCTGGGAAATCATTTCGAGCTGGGTTTCGAGCCAGTCGATGTGCTCTTCCTCGCTGTCGAGGATGCTCCGGAACAGTTCACGGCTGGCAAAGTCCTGAACCTGCTCGCAGTAGATGATGGCTTCTTTCAGGTCTGTGTGCGCGGTGTGCTCAAGCTTGAGATCGCACTCGATCATTTCCTGAACATTCTCGCCAATCAGCAATTTGTTCAGATCCTGCAGATTTGGCAGGCCCTCAAGGAAGAGAATTCGCTCGATCAGCTGATCGGCGTGTTTCATTTCATCGATGGATTCTTCGTATTCTTTCGCCGCGAGCTTGGTGATACCCCAGTCTTTGTACATTCTCGAATGCAGGAAGTACTGGTTGATGGCCGTCAGCTCGTTGGCGAGGACCTTGTTCAGATGCTGGATGACTTTTTTGTCGCCTTTCATAACCGGATTCCTTGTGTCGCGAAAGCGTTAATTCACAAGGATAGTCGGTTTAACGGCAATAAAAAATCACGGATGGGAAAGAGGTGCAATTGCAGTATGTGGACAGGCCCGCCCGCTCAGGCGGGTTGCGCCAGCATATTGGCGAGCGCCATATAATCCGGTGACCGGGACTCTTTCAGAATTTCCCGGGCAGTGCAGGCGCAACGACCGCACTGGCGACCGACGCCAAGTTCCTTGCCGAGCTGGCGCATGGAACTGACACCGCTTTCAGCGGCTTCGCGGATTTCTCTGTCTGTTACCCCGTAACACAGGCAAACGTACATAGGGCGCTCTCACTAACAGCAATAAAGTTAGTGATAATTATTGTTATTAACAAACAGGATTGCAACCCTTTTGCAGTCAGTTTTTGTAGTAAAAAGTGACTATTCGCATTCTCGCGTTAAGTTCCGGGCCCCGGCCGCTGTGACCACCACATTATCTTCAATCCGGATTCCACCACAGCTCTTCAGTTCATCAATCAGCGCCCGGTTCAGATACTGGGCTTCAGGCCCGTTCAGCAAAGGCTCCAGCAGCGATGGAATAAAATAGAGCCCCGGCTCGATGGTGACCACCATGCCGGCTTCCAGGGTGCGGGTCAGGCGCAGGAACGGCGCATCTTCCGGGGACGGCGTCGGTTTGCCGGCGACATCGTGCACCTGAATGCCCAGAAAATGCCCTATGCCATGGGGAAAGAACGCCCGGGTAATGCCCTGCTCCACCATGGCTTCATCCGCTAAACCGGACACCAGCCCCGAAGCTGATAGCAGGGTCGCAATGCCCAGGTGAGCCTTGCGGTGAATGTCCACGTAGTCCACGCCGGGCGACACCATCTCGCATAGCCGCAGCTGCAGTTTCTCCAGCCCGTGAACCAGCGCGGTGAATCTCGGCTCATCCGGCCCGGCGGTGGTGCGGGTTATATCTGAACAGTAGCCACGGTAGCGCACCCCGGCATCAATCAGCAGACTGCGGGGCCGGCGGGGAGGCTTCAGGTCGTAGTACTGGTAGTGCAGTGTGCCGGCATGTTCGTTCAATCCGATGATGCTGTGATAAGGCGCCTCCACTTCCCGCTGGCCGGTGGCCTGCTGGTAGGCGAGATTGATACCGAATTCGCTGTCGCCGGCCAGAAACGCCTCTCTGGCCGCCCTGTGACCAGCCAGGGCGATCCGGTTAGCGTGTGCCAGGCATTCAATTTCGTAAGGAGTTTTGCGCACGCGGGCTTCTTCCACGGCTGCCACCAGTGCCGCCGGGTTATGATCTCCCGGCACGCCATCCAGCACCAGCGGATCACCGATTACCACCAGCCGCCCCGGGCTATCGAGCTCCGGGGCGCCAGATTGCTGCCGGCTGCGCACGTCTACAACCTCTAGCCAGGGTTCTTCAGCCATCACCGGGTTGGCGTGCCAGAAGTCCACCGGCTGGTATAGCCAGAGCACCGGTTTCTGGCCGGGCCGAACCAACAGCCAGCTGTGCTCCTGGCCAGCCAGCCCGGTCCAGTGCAAAAACGGGCCGAAGCCCTGAAATACATAGGCCTGATCATCCCGATACCGGTAGGGCGCCGCGCCCGAGGCAATCAGCAGGCTGTCATAACCGTGATCAGCCATGGCCCGTTCGTACCGGTTCTGCAGCTCACGGATGTGGGCAGGCTGCAGGTCGAGGATGTCTTGATTTGGCATATCAGGTTTCCAGTTGTTTCCAGAGATTCAGTATGTCGTCTGAGCGGGCGTCACTCAGGCGGATCAAACGTATTTCCAGCGGTACGTCCCAGCGCTCATCACCAGCCCGTACCAGGCGCCCAAACTGTTCGCTTTTTTCCGTCATCCGCTTGGGCAACCAGCCCATGCCGAAGCCCTGTTTGACCAGGGCCTTGATGCTCGCGGACTGGGTATTCTCGTTCAGTGGTAAAAGATTCGCCGGCAGCTTGCCGCGTTGCAGATGCCCGTCGATAGCCGACTGCAAAAAACCACGGCTGTGGTAGGCAATCAGAGGCACAGGCTGTTCATTGGTGCCCGGCAACCGGTAACGGGGCTCGCCCTGCTCATTGGCGATACTGACCGGCACCAGTGCTTCCCTGCCGATGGTCTGCCACTGAAACTTGTCACTGGCCAGGCGATCCCCCCAGGGCAAATCCGGGTGCCAGTAACACAACACCAGGTCACATTCGCCGCTTTCCAGGGCATCCAGAAACTGCTCCCCCACCCAGTTGGTGGCGGTCAGGTTCAGTTGAAGGCGCTCGGCAATGCCCATCTCCGTCGCCCAACCCTGATAGAAATGCGAAAACAGCCCCTGGGTAGAACCAACGCTGATGCGGGCAGACGCTTCCGCATCCAGAGCGGCTATCCGGTCCCGGGTGTCCCGGACCTCCCGGGTGATGCGTTCACACAGTTCCTGAAACACTTCTCCGGCCGGGGTCAGGGACAATGGCAGAGTCTGCCGATTGATCAGGGTGGTGCCCATGGATTCCTCCAGCAGCTTGATGCGCCGGCTGAACGTAGGCTGGCTCACGTGCTGCTGTTCGGCAGCCCGTGAGAAGTGGCGCGTGCGGGCAAGCGCCAGAAAGTCTTCCAGCCAGCGTATTTCCATGGGAACCCCTGAGGTTTGGCAATGATCACAACCGGTACGTTGCTGCAGGCATGATAGCCTATGCGCGCCCGGCCGTTACAAACGCCCTTCCTCAACGGCGTGACAGGCCACCTGCGCCCCGCCGTCGGTGGCGATCAGCTGTGGAACTTCCTGCCGGCAACGCTCATTGGCATAGGGGCAGCGGCCGTGGAACACGCACCCCGAGGGCAGATTCACCGGCGTGGGCACCTCGCCCTGAAGGCGAATGTGATTGGGCCGGTCATCCTCGAGTTTCGGGATGGCCGACAGCAACGCCTGGGTATAGGGATGCCGGGGCATGGCGAACAGGGTTTTGGTGTCTGCCAGCTCACACACCCGGCCCAGGTACATGACGGCCACCCGGGTACCGAAGTGTTCTACCACCGCGAGATCGTGGGTAATGAACAGGTAGGTCAGACCACGGCTTTCCTGGGCATCCATCAACAGATTCAGCACCTGGGCCTGGATAGACACATCCAGGGCCGAGATGGGCTCATCGGCAACGATAAATTCCGGGTCCACCGCCAGGGCGCGGGCAATGGCAATCCGCTGGCGCTGACCACCGGAAAACTCGTGGCCAAAGCGACTGCCCCAGTCCGGGTCGATACCCACCGAATGCATCACTTCGTGAATCTTGTCCCGCACCTGAACCGGGGACCAGTCCGGATGGTGGAAACGGATCGGCTCTTCCAGGGTCTGCTGAATCGTCATTCGCGGATTCAGGGAAGCATAGGGATTCTGGAAGATCATCTGCATCTTGCGGCGGTAGGGCAGCGCAGCCTTACCTTCCAGATTATCAATCCGCTGGCCGCCATAGTGGATTTCTCCAGCGCTCGGCGAGAGCAACCCCATCACGGTGCGGGCGACGGTGGATTTGCCACAACCGGACTCACCGACCACACACAACGCCTCGCCCTTCTGCACCTCCAGGTTCACACCATTGATGGCGTGCACCGCTTCCTGTTTGCGGCGCAAACGCCCACCTTCAAACCGGAGCTGTTCAAGGAAGCTGCCCGAGAGGTCAAAACGTTTTTCCAGACCGCGGATACTTACCAGAGGGGAGGTCATGATTCGGCCTCCTGCATGCGTTTCTCCTGCTCAATCAGGTTGGCAACTTCGTAACAGGCGACGTCAACGTTGCCGGAACGCACATATTCCGGCATGGCGCGCTTGCACTGGTCGGTGGCGAAGTTGCAGCGGGGATGGAACGGGCAACCCGAAGGCACATTCTTCAGGGATGGCATGGAGCCCGGTATCTGGAACAGCCGCGCTCCCGGCTCACCCATCTGGGGCAGCGCGTTGATCAGCCCCTGGGTGTAGGGATGCTGGGCATCGTTGATGATTTCCCGGGTCGGGCCCTGTTCGATGATCCGGCCGGAGTACATGACCAGCATGCGCTGGGTCACCTGCGAGACCACACCGAGATCGTGGGTGATCAGCATCAGCGCCACGTTTTCCTGCTCACACAGGTTCAGCAGCAGGTCCATGATCTCGGCCTGGATGGTCACATCCAGGGCGGTCGTGGGTTCATCGGCAATAATGATTTCCGGGTCCAACAGCAGGGCGATGGCAATGATCACCCGCTGGCGCATGCCCCCTGACAATTCATGTGGATACTGGTCCAGCCGCTTTTCCGGCGAGGGAATCTGCACTTTCTGCAGGCGATCCAGGGCAATGGCCCTCGCCTCTTTCTTGCTGATCTTCCGGTGTGCCAGGATCGCCTCCACCATCTGGGTGCCGATGGTGAGCACCGGGTTCAGGGTCATCATCGGATCCTGGAAAATCATGGCGATGCGGTTGCCACGAATTTTGCGCAGCTCCCGCTCGCTCATGGCGGCCAGGTCTTTGCCTTCAAACAGAATCTGGCCACCGGCGATATAACCGGGCTTGGCAATCAGGTTCAGGATAGAGAAGGCCGCCACTGATTTACCGGCACCGGATTCACCCACCAGGCCCAGCCGCTCGCCCTTGTCCAGGCTGAAACTAATACGACGCAGGGCGGTCAGATCGCCACCGCGCACCGCGAAACGTACATCCAGGTTTTTCACTTCCAACAGTGCCATGGTGTTACCCCTTATACAGCCGTGGGTTCATCACATCCCGCAACCAGTCACCCAACAAATTGATGACCAGCACGAGCACCACCAGCACCAGGCCGGGGATCAGGGTGATCCACCAGGAACCGCTCTGGATGTAGTCAAAACCGGATTTGATCAACGAACCCAGTGACGGCTGGGTTTCCGGCATGCCAAGGCCGAGGAACGACAGCGCCGCTTCGGAGATAATGGCATTGGCAATCTGTACCGTGGCAATCACAAAAATGGGCGACAGGGTATTGGGCAGTATGTGCCGGAACATGATGCGTGGCGTACCGAACCCCATCACCTTGGCCGCGTCCACATACTCCTTTTTCTTCTCCGCCAGCACCGAGGCCCGCACGGTACGGGCAATCTGCGGCCATTCCGCCACGCCGATGATGAAGATCAGCATGTAGATGGCAATCTCACCGAACATCAGGTTGCCAAAACTGGCCTTGAACACCGCGCCGACAATGATCGCCACCATCAGGGTAGAGAACGACAGCTGCACGTCGGCAATGCGCATCAGGATGGCATCAACCTTACCGCCCAGATAGCCGGCCAGCAGGCCAAACAGGATACCCAGCGCCGCCTGCAACACCACGGCACCAAAGCCAATCATCAGCGACACCCGGGTGCCGTAAAGTATGGTGGAGAGCAGATCCCGGCCCTGGGCATCCGTTCCCAGCGGGAACGCGGGATCAGCGCCGTCCAGGCCCACCGGTGGAAGCTCGGAGTTCATGATGTTGATCTGCGCCAGATCATAGGGATCGGCGGGCGCCAGCCAGGGCGCAAACACCGCCGCCAGCACCATGGCCAGCAGCACCAGAAAGCTCGCAATCGCTACCTTGTCGCGTTTGAAGCTGTACCAGAAAAAGGACTCGCGGAAGCGGTCCCAGCGGGAAACCGTTGCCGTTGTCATGCTTTCTTACCTGTCAGTTTGACGGTGGGATTGACCAGTCCGTAGATCAGGTCCACCAGTGTGTTGGTCACCACAAAGATCAGGCCCACTACCATCAGGTAAGCCACAATCAGGGGAATATCGCTGCGGGTGATGGCCTCCAGGAACATCAGGCCCAGACCCGGCCACTGAAACACCGTCTCGGTCAGGATGGTGTAGGCCACCATAATGCCGATCTGTACGCCACCCACGGTAATCACCGGCAGCATGGTGTTCTTCAGGGCATGCAGGAAATTGATACGGCCCGCGCTCAAACCCTTGGCCCGGGCATAGCGGATGTAATCGCTTTGCAGAACCTCCATCATCTCTGCCCGGATCAGGCGGATAAACAGAGGCAGCATAATGGACGCCAGCGACACGCAGGGCAGCACCAGATGGGCCAGGCCTTCGCTGGTAAACAGGCCGGATTCCCAGGTGCCGAACAGGTGCACCAGGTCATCACCACGGCCATAGGACGGCAGCCCACCTTCGGTGGTAAAGAAATCGTTGAGCCACTGGCCCCAACCGGTATCGGCCGGAAACCAGTTGACCGTCACACCAATGGAGAACAACTGAATCAGAACAATGGCCGTGAGAAACACCGGTATGGAAATACCGACCGTACTCACGCCCATGAAGAATTTGGACAGCCAGGCCTGGGGCCGGATGGCGGCGTACACGCCAATGGGTACCGACAGGAAGATGATGATCAGACTGGCGCCGATCACCAGTTCCAGGGTGGCTGGCAGATGTTCGGCAATCACTTCCAGCGCCGGCTTGCTGTAAAAATAGGAATTGCCCAGGTCGCCCTGTATGGCATTACCCGCAAACCGCAGGTACTGGACCAGGAAGGGGTCGTTCAGCCCCAGCTCCTCACGAATGGCTTCCCGCTCTTCGGCAGAGACGGACATGCCCACCATTTCCTGAAGCGGGTCCCCGAGGCCATCCTGAATGGCAAAGGCGATGATGCTGATCACAAACATGACCAGCAGCGCCTGGGATATCCGCTGAACCAAAAACGCTAGCATGAAGGATTTACCGTTGATGAATACGTGAAAGCCTCTCTCCCGCACCGGGAGAGAGGTTGGGTCTCAGGGAGCACGCTCCCCTTATTCGATAACCAGATCGCCCAGGTAGGGGAAGTTCATGACATTGAGCACCGGCTCGATGTTCACGCCCTTGCGGGAGGCCCAGGCCAGGTCCTGCCAGTGCAGCGGTACGAAGGCTGCGTCGTCGTACAGACGCTGTTCCACTTCCTGCAGCATGGCCGCACGCTTGTCCAGGTCGGTCTCCACGTTGGCTTTTTCCACCAGGGCATCGATTTCCGGGTTGCAGTAGTTGCCGGCGTTGTACTGGCCATCACCGCTGTCAGCATCCGGGCAGAAGGTGAGGAATTCATAGAAGTTGGCCGAATCCTCGGTGTCTGCGTGCCAGCCAATCAGCATCATATCGGCGGCACGGTTATCATACTCCGGCCAGTACTGGGCTTTCGGCAGGGTTTTCAGGTCCACCTTGATGTTGATGCGCGCCAGCATGGCCGCCGCTGCCTGCGCGATCTTGTCGTCGTTCACGTAGCGGTTGTTGGGGGCCATCATGGTGATGGTAAAGCCGTCCTCATAGCCGGCTTCTTTCATCAGCTGCTTGGCTTTCTCAACATCGAAGCGAGGCTTCAGGTTTTCGTTATGGCCCTGGTAACCCGCTGGCGACATCTGTGCTGCCGGCGTGGCAAAGCCTTTCATGATCTTGGCAGCAATACCTTCCTGGTTGATGGCGTAGGCGATGGCCTGGCGAACTTTCGGGTTCTTGAAGGCTTCAACCCGCTCCTGATTCATATGGAACAGGATGATACGGGTGCCGCTCATGGTCACCAGTTCGCTGTTGCGGTCGCGCTTGATGCGGTCCAGATCATTGGGTGGAACCGGAGCGATGAAGTCGACACCGCCAGACAGCAGGGCGGATACCCGGGTAGCGTTTTCCTTGATGGGAGTCAGCACGATCTTGCCCACGTTGCCCGGAGACTCAGTATCCCAGTAATCATCGAAACGCTCGAACTCGACACGCACGCCCTGTTTACGCTCGGTTACCGTGTAAGGACCGGTGCCGGACAGGTTCTCGGAAGCGAAGGAGTTGCCGTGCTTGAGGATGGCGTCCTTGTCTTTGCCATCTTCGGTCTGGCCGGAATAGAACTCACTGTCCAGCGGGAAAATGTAGGTGGCGGTGTTCAGCAGCAGAGGGTAAGGCTCGCTGGTGACCAGCTCGAAGGTGTAATCGTCGATCACATTGATGGCGCTGAAGGGTTTGAAAATCGCCTTGAAGTCCTGGCTTTCCTTCAGTCGCTCAAAGGTGAACTTCACGTCGGCCGTGGTCAGTTCGTTACCGGAATGGAACTTCACACCCTCGCGCAGCTTGAAGCGCATGGTTTTGTCGTCCACACGCTCCCAGCTTTCTGCCAGGCGCGGCTCGAAACCCAGATCTTTGGTCCAGCGCAACAGCGGATCAAAGGTCATGTGAGACAACTGCAGAATGCCGCCAGACAACTGCTCATGAATATCGAGGGTAACTGGATCGGCGTCGTACGCCATTTTCAGTTCTTTGGTCGCATCGGCTGCCAGGGCCAGAGGCGCAGACGCCAGGGCCATGGAGCCAACAAAAGCTGCCAGTATTTTTTTCATCGCGTTTTCCGTCGCTGTTTTAGGAATTTTCACGGAACATCGGTGCAGGACGGCACCGATTGCCTGGCAAACAAGCTAGTCTCGGAAAACCCTTACGGCAATCGAAATTGCAACATGGACCTATTCGTATGGTGAATGACCCAAAAAGCAGCAGCCTCAGAACGGAAAGACAAAAGGCAAAAACAGCGCCGTAAACACACCCGTCAATCCCATCCCCAGGGAGGCAAAAGCGCCCGCCGTGGGGCTGATCTCAAACGCCCGGGCAGTGCCAATGGCATGACCATTAAGCCCCAGGGCAAAACCCACCATCCGGTCATCGGAAATCTTCATCCATTTGGCACCCCAGTCCACAAATACCGAGGCCAGTACGCCGGTAATCAGCAGACCGCCGAGGGTGAGTGCAACCGAGCCACCCAGCTGTTCCGCAATACCCATGGCAATGGGCGCGGTAACCGACTTCGGCGCCAGCGACGCCAGTATGGAAAGCGGAGCGTCCATCAGCCAGGCAATACCCACCGCATAGACAGCCGCCAGACTGGCCGCCAGTGGCAAGGTGCACAGAATTGGCCGCCAGAGCGCGCGAATATGGTGCATCTGCTGATACAAAGGCACACCCAGGGCCACCGTCGCCGGGCCCAACAATACCGTTAACCAGCGCGCCCCCTGCTGATAGGTTTCATAGCCAATACCACTGGCCGCCACCGCCGCCGCCAGAATCACCGCCGCCATCAATACCGGCGGCATCCACAGGGGGCGTCCCACCTTCGCGAACAACCAGTTTGCCGCCATAAACGCCGCCAGCGTCAGGGCAATGGAGAGCATCGGGCCTGTGGTCCAGACCAACAGCAATTCCTGCATTCGTCCGTTGAACTCAGTCATGACTGTGCCCCCGGGTGCGATCTCCCGCTGTTTTCTTCATCAGCCACAGCGTGGTCACGGAACTCAGCAAGGTACCCGCAACCAAAGCCACTGCAACGGAAAACCAGTGGCCCGCAAAGCGATCGGCAATAAAGAACACCCCGACAACACCCGGTGAAATCAGCAGCACCAGCACCGAGATCAGCCCGCGACTGGCTTCCGCCAACTGATCACTGACCCGCCCCCTCAACATCAGAGTGGCCGTGACCATCACCATCCCCAGCACGCCACCACTGATGGGCAGGCCGACCAGTACCCGCAATGCCTCACCCAGCAGAAAAAACACCACCAGAACCAGAAAACCCCGCAACAACACCATGCTGCTATGCCCCGCCACGCTCAATATGCTCTACACTAACGCCCTGACCCGCCCAAAGACCACAGGACTATTCATTCAATGGCACTGAAAGCCACCATCTTCAAAGCCACCCTCCATATCGCCGATATGGACCGGCACTACTACGCCGACCACCATCTGACCGTTGCCCGCCATCCCTCTGAAACCGACGAGCGGATGATGATCCGGCTGCTGGCCTTCGCCCTCAACGCCAACGATAACCTGGAATTTACCAAAGGCCTGAGCACAGACGACGAGCCGGAACTCTGGCAAAAATCCCTGACCGGAGACATCGAACTCTGGGTGGAACTGGGCCTGCCCGAGGAAGACCGCCTGCGCAAGGCCTGCAACAAGGCCAACCAGGTCATTCTCTATACCTACGGCGGGCGTGCGGTGCCGGTGTGGTGGGACAAGCACCATAACAAGCTGGAAAGATTTAGCAACCTTACTATTGTCGACCTTCCGGCAGAAGGAACAGCCGCACTGGCGGCCCTGGCAGAACGGTCCATGACCTTGCAGGTAAGCATCCAGGATGGCGAAGTGACCATCAGCAACGAGCAAAATCTGGTCAACCTGACGCCAGACCAGCGGCTACCTCGAATCTGAACGAAACGCTTAATGGCCGGGGCTGGACAGAAGCCGCCGGCACACGTAAGATTGCGCACTCGAAATTGACGAGCACTCGTTGTTTCGAATGCGCCCGTAGCTCAGCTGGATAGAGCGTTGCCCTCCGGAGGCAAAGGTCATAGGTTCGAATCCTATCGGGCGCGCCATATTTTTCAAGGGCTTACGTGAGAACGTAGGCCCTTTTTATTTGGCTGTGTCCAAATTGTGTCCATGGTGTGTCCACGGTTTCTAGGGCATTTTTTCCGGCCGTGGAATTTTGACCTTTGCACTGAAAAAGTTATGTTCGACCACGGACACAGGAAACTTTTGAAAACACCCTCCTCGGATAGTCGTAAGTCACTTTACTAATCTTCGATGAGAGCTCTCCATTCGACAGCACTCACGATTTCATATTGGTTGGCAGATAAAGGTCTACCCCAGCGAGCGACCGCCATATTTCGAAGATAATCGAGTGCCTCGTCATAGTCGGAAAACTCCTGAGTATCCTGTTTCCCTTGAACGATGTATTTACCAGGAATACAAGATCCTTTACGACAAAAAAATGAACCGTCCCTCGCGTATGGCACTGCGGTCATGCTGGTCATCTCAGGGTCGTTCGACCATATGTCCGAATCACCGGAACGGAACTCTTTGTTTGAAGACGGGGGCTCAGATGTAGGCTCGTAAGCAAGCTGATGAATCACCTGTGGCTCTAGCGCTACCCAAATCTCTGCCCCAGCCCGATGAATGTACGAATGGCACTGGCTCAGGCAAGGGCATGACCCGGGTGCCGTTGAGGCCCCAAAGATTGACGGCTTTCAAGAACCACTCTTTCGCCATCTCTGTATGATCCATCGGTGTCAGGCGCTCCAAGGCTTTATGGAGCCCCAGAAGCAGGCCAATCCATTCAATCACGGACCCAGGTAACTCCGGGCTGTGACCGACACTACTTTGAATGTTCGCTAACCAGTCGCTCATAGTCATCCAAGCGACGCCCAGCAGATGCGCAAGTTCGGCACCAGAAAAATAGCCTGGTTGGATAGAGACAGTGGCCCCGCGATTCCGTGGAGGTTTGTGATGCTGAGCGACTGATTCAACGGCTACACTCCTTGAGAAACTCTTGAAACCAGGCCGACTCCGCTGTCGAGGGTTTGAGATCATACAGCTTCACCACCCGAACAAACCGGGCCACATAGCCACACTGACCCGCCGGTGGCAGCCATTCGTCCGGCCCTTTAGCGCCCTTGCAGATTCAGGCAAGCCTCAACCGGCAGCAAGTTCACAGGATCATTAGCAAACCGCAATCGCGTCTCTCCGGGCCACTCGCGAGCTCCGCGATCCCAGGACCAGGCAAGTGGCACCACGTGATCAATGTCGATATTCGAGGCGTTTTGGATGACGTTACCAGTGAAGGCGCTCACCCAGCGACCGGCAACCACCCGACACCCACGATCTGTCGCAAAGTGAACTTGAGTGGTAGAACTGGCGATCAGAGCCTCTGCTCGACTATTTCGGCAGTCACCATCCGCGTCGTCCCAACCGTGACCAAAGGCCGACCGCTGGTACCTCGCCATAGCGCCTGAGGAGGCGTCATCGGAGCGTTTGGCTTGATCCAGGGATGCTAACGAGATCCCCTTGGGCAATCGCCCTCCAGCATCTAGGCACGCCTCAACGGTATCGAAGGGCTTGTAGGTCCGAGTCCGGTCATACCAGCTGCTTTGCGGCGGATGGCACAGGCCACTGGTTGACTGCTTTATGGTGCTAGCAGCCGCAGTGTCGTTAGCAAGTGAGAAAACGGCGAAGAAGACGACGATATAAGAAAATACAACAACGCTTTTCATAAATCCGACTGGTCTAAAGGGCGGGGGTACCTATACGTGCGTTTAAATGCCTGACTTGGATCGATTTTGCAACCCAGAGCCACTAGAAGTCTTCGTAGATTAACAGCTACAACCCATTCTGAACGTGCCAGAGTCGCTGCCTGATTGGCTTCACAGGGTTGAGCGGGGCTTTCGACCGGGCGCACCGACACGACTTAAAACGTAGGTCTGCCGTAACGTAAGAGTATGCGTAGCGTAGATGACCTAGCTGTCGGTGGATGAAAGAGTTCCTATTAAACAAAAGCGAACATTCTAGTCACGCCTTCCCTCCGCCTCCGAAAGCACCACTGCCAAATCCTCGGGCACCGGCATGGGTGCAAATGCGCTGATGTTTGCACCAGTGTTTCCCAACGGAACCTAAATTCGGGAAAAGACCAGGGCGGCAATGGTTCGAATAGACTGCCCCAGCACTTCACGAACGTCTCTTGTTCGCCAACCCAGTCTGAGCATCCGTAAGTGGGTTGCAGCGTGCGCCAGAGCATACCTCTGGCTGAGGATATGGGCACGTTCCAGATGGGTGAAGGCTGTCTGGAAATCGCCTGCGCCTTCCGCCCTGCGTGTCGCCTCAAGCTCCGTAAGATCGGACGCCTTCAATTCACTGTGCATCGATGTTTACTCCCCCTGAAATGCCAACGACGGGCCAATAATCGACCATTTGACTCCGAATGGTTCAGCCTTTCAGTGCCAGTATGCGTTTGGCACCCATCAATACGATGGCACCAACAATTCCCCCAATAATCAGATCTGGGTAGTTGGTACCGGTCCAGGCAACGAGCAGCCCCGCAAGTATTACACCCAGGTTGATGACCACGTCGTTTGCTGAAAATATCCAGCTGGCTTTCATGTGAGCACCGCCCTCACGGTGTTTTGCGATCAGAAGAAGGCAACTGATATTCGCGATGAGAGCAACAGATGCGACGGCCATCATCATTAACGACTGGGGATCACTCCCAAACAGAAAGCGCCTGCCAACTTCAACCAATACCCCAGCGGCAAGGATAAGCTGGAGGATGCCAGCCACATGCGCCGCTCTGACCTGCATTTTGATTCCGTGTCCAACGGCGTAAAGTGCGAGACCGTAGACGGCGGCATCGGCAAGCATGTCTAGCGAGTCTGCAATCAGGCCAGCAGACTGGGCGATCAGGCCCATCGTCATCTCGACCAGAAACATCAGAGCGTTGATTGCCAGCAGTATCCATAAAGTGCCGGATTCTCCGCTTTCGTTGGCCTTAGAAGATTCAGCCGCTCTGACGGATTCAGCGCTGGCGTCTTCTGTCCGCTGCAAGGAAGCACCCAGGCCCAGGTTTTCCAGTTTGCTGGTAATAGGACCGGTTTCTCCATGGTGGATAATTTCCAATGTACGACCCGATAAATCGAATGACAGCGACTGAATGTTTTCAACGCCAGTCAGTGCCATTCGAATCATTCGCTCTTCCGAGGGACAATCCATTTTTGGTATTTTGTAGGTGCTTAGCTGGCTACCTGTTTCGGCGGTGGCGCGTCCCTGAAACTTGTCATCTACGACAGAGTCTTCACTACCACACTGCCCATTGCAGGGTTTGCTCATTTTCTCGGCTCCGGTTTTCGTACAAATGATGCAATTTAAAACCCTGTAGCCACTACAGGGTCAATAACTAATCTACACTAGTAGTCGTCAAAATCGGCGTTTGTCTGGATAAAGATCTACAATGATAAGTGCGATGGTGTGGACGTCTAATTTTATTTCGAGGGTAAACTTTATGATTTCATTTAAAGGACTTACAGCAACCGCTGCGTTGTTGGTTTTTCCTGCATTCGTGCTAGCGCATGGTGATCAAGGCTCATGGCAAGGGCATGGTCCTGGCATGATGATGGATCAGGAGCAAATGCAACAGATGCACCAGAACTGGTCTCACATGAACCAGCTGATGCAACGCATTCCTGATGAAGCTTCACCGCAAGAACGGCAACGATTGATGCGAGAACACAGGGAGGCGATGCAAGAGCAAATGGGTTTTATGCATCACGGTATGATGGGCCCCGGCATGATGCGTGGACAAAACGGCATGATGGGAGGTCAGCACATGATGAACGGCGGCGGTAAATCAAAGAATGGTGGTAGTCTGTCTAACGAGCAACAAATTCAGATGATGCAGGAGCGCATGGATCAAATGCAGCTGATGATGGAGCAAATGCTGCAATACCAGCAAAATCTAAAGGTAGAGTGATCGAGAAGCCTTCAAATACTTTTACTTAACAGACGCGTAGTAACTGGCGAGTTTGATAGGCTGAAGTTTGTGAAAACGGCGCAGTAGCTGGGTTTCGGTCTCAACGAAATCCCTGGCCTTTTACGGCTGGAAGATGGCGCTCTGGGCACCACTTCGAATGTTCGCTTTGCGACCATAGCTTGCGTTTGTACCTCCGCCAATCGCTGGGCCGCCCACTCCATAGTTATGCTGCTTGAGTTCGACACGTTCTTTTAGCCCGGAAGCCAGCCGGAATTCCCGATGGTGTCAGTACTACCTAGCAAAGAAGGTGGGCACTCTTCAGCACCAACGGCCGGCTAAACTATGAGCTCAAGAACACAGCAAGATATCGTCATCAAGCTAATGCGCATGTCGTGTCGCAGTCGTTGTAGGCAAGCGCCGATTATATTTTGAACTATGTCAGAAAAAATGGTAGTTTTTCTGACATCTGTTTAAAGGTGAATGCCATGTCCGTTACAGAGTCTATTCAGCGCCAGATCGCCAAAGTTCCGCAAGGTGAACCTTTTACCAACAGCCGTTTCCTGAGGCTGGGGTCGCGTGCTGCTGTCGACAAAGCCCTGTCCAGGCTCGTAGAAGAAGGCGCTATCCAACGGGTCGCACGGGGTGTTTTCGTCCGCCCCAAAAAAAGCCGGTTTGTCGGCAATGTCATGCCGGATGTTTCACGCGTGGTCGAGGTGATCGCGAGGGACCATGGAGAGACCGTTCAGGTCCATGGGGCGGAAGCGGCTCGCCGCTTCAAGCTCAGTACTCAGATGCCAACGACGCCGGTCTACTACACCAATGGACCTACACGTGAAATTCGCATCGGAAACCTTAAGGTGAAGCTCATGCACACCAGCAGTCAGAGGAAGCTTCAGCATGCAGGCAAAAAGCCGGGTTTGGCCCTCTCCGCGCTTTGGTATCTGGGTAAAAACAATATCAGCACCGAGGTAGTGAAGCGGATCCAGGAAAGACTGAGCGAAGAAGAGTTCGAGACGCTGCTTTCCTCACGTATGCCAGCGTGGATGAGCGAGGCGTTCAGGCAATATGAGACAGGGCGTGCCCGTGGCTGAGCAGGTGTTTCTCGACCTGTCCGCAGAAGAACAAAGCGATATCCTTCAAACTGTTGCGCCTCAACTGGCTCGCGGAGCCTCGGTGCTGGAGAAGGATATATGGGTCTGCTGGACCTTGCAGGCTCTGTTCTCCATGCCTGGAACGCATCCGATGGCTTTCAAAGGAGGTACATCACTCTCCAAGGTATACGGTGTCATTGATCGCTTTTCCGAGGACGTTGATATCACGTTGGATTACCGGGCCTTCGATGAGGGCTTTGATCCTTTCGCGGAGGGGGTGAGTCGGACCAAAACCAAGCAGTTCAGTGACCGACTGAAAAGTTATGTCCTGGCCTATGCGACCGAAGTGGTTGTTCCATACCTCGAAAGTGAGCTGGCCAAATTGCCAACGGCTGAGCAGCATACCGTTGAGTTGGACGATGGCGGTGAAAAGATCTGGGTCACTTACCCATCGGTTGTAGAGGGTACGGACGAATACATCCGTTCCCAGGTACTCATTGAGCTGGGTGGCAGGAACGTTATCGATCCCAACGAAACTCATACAGTCTCCCCGTACATCGCCGAGCTAACGCAAGGCCTGGTCTATCCGAGCAGTGAGGTCGTGGTTCTATCTCCGGAACGGACCTTCTGGGAGAAAGTCACGCTCATACATGTCGAATGCAACAGGGGCAAGCATAGGGAGAGTGCTGAAAGGCTTTCCAGGCATTGGTACGACTTGGTCATGCTTTCAGCACATCCTGCCGGTCAGTCAGCCGTTGAAAACCGGGAACTGTTTGAGGAGGTTGTCCGACACAAGAAAGTTTTCTTTCATACGGGCTACGCGAACTATGACGCATGTCTGGATGGGCGGCTGAAGCTATTGCCGGAGACGGATACTCTGGAAAGCTTGCGTGCTGATTATGAAAAAATGGTGGGTGCGGGCATGATGTACTCAACACCTCCGAGCTTTGGGGAAATTATCGATTCAATCCGGTACCTTGAAAGACGCGTTAACAGCTGGTGAGCGTCGTTGTGCCCGCCAATTTACTGATCAGCCAGTGAACGCCGAGCACTGTCAGGGCACCATTTGGGCACAAACCAAAAAAAAAGGACCTGCGCTCTCACGCAAGTCCTTGATATTCATGGCGCGCCCGATAGGATTCGAACCTATGACCTTTGCCTCCGGAGTGCACAGATTCTGGTCGGGGCTGAACGGCATAATAGGGGCTGATTCGAGACTGTTCAAGCAGATACAGTAAGAAGACCTGATTGCATGAAGCCCTTATCCTGAGCGGTTTTCACCGATTAACGCCATTTTTGGGCACAGATGTGTCTGGAATGGATTGACCAAATTCGGACACTTCGACCTTTGTTCCGCGCATCAGTATTTCGATGAAACGCCATTGTCGCACGCTTTTGAGCGACTTCAAATTGTCGGGTTTGAGTTGTCCCATTGAGGACATTATTACTCACCTATCAACGAGCTGACTTCATATCTGCGTCGATGGCTCACGGCAGACTTATCTGTCGGCCATGAGCTACAGATATCAGCAGGGGCTTGTTACCACTTAAAAGTCGTAGCTCAGTGACAAGCGAAGGTTGCGTGGTGCGCCCCACCAGGCCTGGCTATAAAATCCGACCTGATCGTGGTACTCCTTGTCTAACACGTTGTTCAGGTTCAGTTGAGCACTGATATCAGGAGTAAAGTCGTAACGGGCCATCAGGTCTATCACGGAGTAACTGCCCTGGGTAACACGTGTTGTGCCTGCCGGTCCTCGAGTATCCCGGTAGATGTCACTCTGCCAGCGCAGGCCTCCGCCAAGGCGAAGCGGACGCCAGTTACCGGTAAATTGATAGCTGGTAAACAGTTTGGCTTGCCGGTGAGGGTGTGTGGTATTCATGCGATCCCCATCTGCATTTTTCGGATTTGCCAGAGTAAAGCTGGCATTGAGGTTCCAGCCCGGCGCCAATTGCCCAACCAGCTCGGTTTCAAGCCCTTCAACGGTGGCGCCATCGGCGGCCCGATACGCCTGGGTGTCCGGGCGACCGCTCACCGTTTCACCCGGAATGGCTTCACCCAGGCCGTCCTGTTCACTCCTGAAAACGGCCACGTTCATGTCCAGCGCATCCGCCAGCGTCGCTTTCAAGCCCAGCTCATAGTTGCGGCCGGTGATAGGATCAAGCAGAGAGCCGTTTGTGGAACGTACGTTCTGAGTCTGAAAAATTTCGGTATAGCTGACATAGCCACTGAACCGGTGATCAAAGTCATATATCAGCCCGGCATAAGGTGTGAGTTCATCGCTGTAGGAATATTTCCTTGAGCACCTGGATCCGGGTTTCATCAGCTTGCAGGTAATTACTGCCATTCTGGGTTTCCCGCATCAGGGTCATCAGCGGTTTGAACACGTCGTTCAGGCGGATGATCCAGTGCGCCATGCTGGTTCGGCTGACTTCGTGTCCCAGGCGCTTGAGCATTTGCTCCTGGCGGTACAAGGGCAGGCCGTCGGCGTATTTGGAGGTAATCAGGTAAGCCCGCAGTGACGGTGTCGCAATGCATTTGCCCAGTGGGTGGGCTGAGCGCGGTGCAGCCACAATATGCTCCTGGCCACCCTGCTCGAAGACGGCTTTTTCCTGCCAGTATTCCAGCACCTTCAACTGTGCGGGAATGTACTCCAGCTCTTCTTTCACCTTGGTCGCAAAGCGGACATTCAGATTTCGGAATAACGCCAACAGCACGCGCGGCTGCGGAATGAAGGCGAAGCCGCAATGTAGTAGCCGTCGCCGTGACTGTTTTTGTTAGGAGTAAACTTCACTGCACAAAAACTTTTGACAAAAGGTTCTGATCAATTTTTTCAATAGCGCCCTCTATTGTTGGCGCTGGTAGTAATCTGTCCCAACTCCATCGATAAGTCCCCAGTACTTTATTTTCTTTTCTATCGCGAATAGAAGCTGCAATTAATTGGATTCTTTCTTGTATTGGCTGGTACGCGAGAATGAGTTCATATCGGTAATTAGACTGACTCACATTTTTATGAACAATACTCCCACTGTTAGTATTCTCTACAACAGCTCTCCCAGTCTCTTCTGTGCTTAAAGCTACCCGATATCCTTTCGACTCCAGAATCATCCTTAATTCAATACTGATAAGGAGAGGATCTGCCTGCAAGTTCACGAATAAATCTTTCGGCCCATCGGCTTCTTGGGACACCATTGATTTGTTTACGCCACAACCAACTAATATTAACGAAAAAAATACGACTAAAATTATTCGAAATCCCATTTCTGCTCCTTTGCCTCTTATTGAGGAGTAATGGCAGCCCAGTACCCCAAATTACTGGGACGCTCCCATGCGGACAAGCCTTCCATCGTGTTGAATGCACCAATCGTTCACAACTTTTGCACAGTTCAGCATTGCCTCTGGGGGATAGTGCCGAACTGTATCCCCATACCGTATTTCATTTGGGTAAACGGAACCTCCCGACAACTCTGATTCAAGCAATGTTCCGATTGTGCCATTTCCCGTGTCTGGCATTGCCATTTTTGATCGCAGGGTAGATGCCTTCCCAGAAGAGATCAAAGTGCAAGAGCTAACCTCCGTGAGTAATGCAGAGAGATCATGGGATAGCTTCTTTAACTCCTTCGATGTATACCCGGTGCGTTCGAGAAGTGCTTTTAAACTGATTTCACATGACAAACAGCTCAAGTACAAAACCGTTCGACCAGCCTCGTCCATTTCGAAACCGTTGTGGAACGTCGATTCGGCTGCCTCGATGAGCCTCTTTGCGAACTCAAAGCTGTAAAGCACGACCAACCTCCTAACGCTGTTGTTCAGCGGCAGCCTTGGCAGAGCGAAGCGGCGACAAGGCTGTCCGGTGGAGGGCCACAAGGCCCGAAACGAACTGGAACTAATTGTTATGCCTTGAGGGCAAACATCAGAACGAATATGGCTACGAAAAGAGTCAAACTCAGGCCGTTTAACGCTGCAAAGCATACCGACCTGTATTTTTGCGGATTCTTCCGGAACAAAAGTAGCTCGACAGCTGGCCATAGAAAGTAAACCAAGTTAACGACTGCGAGAACCACCAAGTCAGCTATTAGGGCACCAGCGATTTTATTGAGAATGTTATCCGCAGTCGCGAGGCCAAGGCTGTACGAGGTCATTAACAACAGGACCTGGCCAGCAACCAGACAACCCAAGAACCTCAGGTTGTACTCTAACCGTTTGCTATTCCACCACTTGAAAGCGGGCAAACTTGCATCCTTGGCACTCCCAAAGAAAAATCTACTGCTCAATTCCATTTTCTCTCCTAGGCATAACGCTGAGGTAACCGGCGCCGGAGCGCAGCGGAGGGAACCAAAAGCGGTACGCTTTTGGCGTCCGGTTGACCGCCTGGTTAATGGCCGTTCACCGCCGTGGTTGAGCCTGACACCCAGGCCGCATGCCCTCTCCCGGACAGCTTGCACCAACTCGACGGATGGCGAAAGGAACCAGAAAGCAAAGGCTACCCGCCCGATTACCGTTTGAGACGGACGGCCCCACAACTGGGGCACACCATGAATACCAACACCGCTGACCACTGTGGCAACCAAACCAGACAGCGAATTTTCCGGCCTTGGCGATCACCAGAGTGGGCGGGCTTTGCAGCCAATCTTGATGCCAAGGCCTTTGCACCGGACCAGCCAAAAACCCACAAATGCCTGGCCGTTAACGCTTCGCGTAACCGGCGGCCGGAAGTGGCAGAGCGAAGCGGCGCCACTTTTGGCTGTCCGTGTTCACGCGATTGTTAGCCAGTGTTCAGCCATTTGACGGTCGCACCTCCACAAGCTCTATGTATAGCAGCGGCCTACTTGAAGCCAACGTATCCACTTTGGTGGCCGCGATTTTACCGGTGTATTTTACTTGCTGCCCTATTGAAACGTCCTGCCATTCTTCGGCATCCGCTGGCGTGGAATAGTACATAACCCGGGCAGCCTTCATGCCTGGTTCAATCAACGCAAAGCTTTCATTGAAATAAAGTCGCTCATCTCGAACAGCTCGAACGGTGCCTACCCATTCGACCTCACCTGCCAAGGCGTCCGACAATTGACTAAGATACGATGCGCGATCCTGAGCAGCCGCTAGTTCGGCAGAGGCGCAGTCCATTAAAGACATAAACACGTGAAAGTCAGAGCGCCATGCTTTGTGCGCGTTCAAGCACGAGTCGCTTGCGCTCGCCAGGGAGCAGAATAGGAGCGCAAAAATCACGAATAATGTCCGCATCGGTTTCTCCTGGACGGCTAACGCCCGCAGTTGCGGCTGGTTTGGAGCGCAGCGGAAAAACAGTCCGACAACCTGCGCTTGTTAAATGCTGAACTCACAGTTTATTCAAATGTTCAATTTGAACTTCACCACCGATATATGGGCCATCATCACTGCAATCATTGGCTGGCTCATCGAAGTTCACCCACACACTTGTAATAATTCTGTCCTTGCCTTTAATGGTTCGCTGAGTACTTTCTATTGACGCTTCGCTACCAATAGTTTTCCTTACGAATTTGGGCTGCATAGAAACAGTGCCAGTCGCACCTTCTGGCCACGAGAAATGTGGTTCGACCTTTACTCTATCACCGTCTCGAAATTTCATAATATCTTCCGATCGTGCTTGCCATTTAACGCCGCGCACAACGGCGCCCTGACAAGGGCGTCCGGCGGCCGCAGGCCGCGTATTGATGCGCCTGGTTAAGGGCCGTTCACCCGATTACTTATTTGGGCACCCAAAGTCGAATGCCCACTCCCGACACCTTGCACCAGGCTGACCCATGGCGCCAGGAATCAGAACACCAAATGGACGGAAGCTGACCAATGAATGCGCCGGATTGTCCCGCGACCTGAGCACCGAATTACCGGCCAAAACAATTGCCAGACTGAGGGCTGTGTTCTGCCTGCCGGCAACCGCTGAAATAGCAGCCAAACACCAAACCCAAGAACACTGGAGCCAGGCCTTTAACGCCCGCAGCATGCGCGGCTTTGGAATGGAGGCGAAGCCGCAATGGAAAAGACGTCGCCGTGCCTGCGATTGTTAGAGCCTCCGATACCCAATCACTCGCACAGAGGTCTCGTAAACTTCAATTTCAAACCCAATGTGACGGCAAATCTCTACAACCTCGGCTAAGGTTAGCCCTTCATCTTCAGTTCTTGGCTGCATTTTGCACCACTCTATAAATTTGTGCTCACCTAGGCGGAAGTGATAGGTCCAATCGCCGTCCCAGCCATCCGGAGGATAGACAAAACCATTAGTGGCCTGAGTTTTCCAGTAGGGAGCCCTTTGGCCATAGCCAGACATTATTTTCTGTAGCTCATTCCACTTGGTGTTATTGGCAAAACCCACAAGTTGCTGATTCATCATTAGCTCTAACAGCTTATTAGTTTGCTTTCTTATTAAACCGCAACACCATCACCCAGTCCAATACTGCTTCACAACCTGAATAACCTCGATTTTTCAGATCATTACCCCTCCATCTCAGGGGGCTTTTGAGCTTTTGGTTCTGTGAAAAGTGTGCACGCGGGATATTTATGCACGTTTTTGCACGTTAAATCCAGTGGGTCGAATTTTTCCCATGCTGAAACAGATACCTACAGAGATGCATTGTGAAAAGCGAGCAGGGCCGTGCAAATTAAGCCGCAAGAATTTTGGCGTTTTTGGGTGTTTTTTATTATAACTGTACGTACATACAGCATTCAGCCACGGAGGGCGAGCGTGTCGAAATCACCGTTTCTACAATCGGTCCGCACAGAAATTAGGACAAAGCAGTACAGCTACCGAACCGAGAAGTCCTATCTTTACTGGGTTCGTCAGTTCATCATTTTCAATGACAAGAAGCACCCAAAAGTCATGGGTAATCACGAAATTGAGCGTTTCCTGAATCACCTCGCCGTCAATCGGGGAGTCAGTCCGGGCACTCAAAATCAGGCGCTATGCGCGATTATTTTTGTCTACAAGCATGTGCTGAAGCGGGAGATTGAAAACCTACAGTACAAGATGACGAAAACGCCTCGACGCATGCCAACCGTTCTGAGTCCCGATGAAGTTGCTTCTATTCTTCAAAACATGGATGCAGAGTATTGGCTCATCACTGCGCTTCTTTATGGATGCGGTTTGAGAATCAACGAAGCTCTTTCGCTTCGCGTGAAAGACATCGACCTAAAAAGCCGCAGTTTGCTCGTATTCAACGGTAAGGGACGAAAAGATCGATACACACTGATTCCAGGCAATCTAAGAGAAAACATGGAGCGACAATTCGCCCATGTCAGGGCTGTACATGAGTCCGATCTGGCCGATGGATTCGGGCTTACGTCAGTGCCGGCCTCACTTCACAAGAAGTATGGACCGGCCATGAAGGACTTTGGTTGGCAGTACCTGTTCCCATCCGTAACAAGATGCGTTCATCCCATCGCTGGTTATGTGTGCCGCCACCATCTTCATCATTCATCGTACTCGCGGCGATTGAGGCAGGCCGTTCTGGCCACGGAAATCACCAAGCGTGTGACGGCTCATACCTTTCGGCATGCCTTTGCGACAGAGTTATTGAGATCGGGGAGCGATATCAGGACGGTTCAGGAAATTCTTGGGCATAGCGACATTCGAACGACAGAAATCTACACGCATGTCATTGGCGATCGACGTGCTGGAACCGTCAGCCCTTTTGATCGTTTGCCAAGTTCTTGATGGGGCGTTGCTTACCCGTTTAAGGGGCGTAAAGCCTGGAATTGGGAGTGCGGCGAATGTTCGCTTTTGTTTAGGTGCTGGTCGCAAAGCGAACATTCTGGGGTCAGTTCACGAAACGGAAAAAATTGTACGCTAAGCCTTTGGCATCAATGATATCGACACCATTTTTTCCACAATTCATAAAGTTGCGCAGTAATTAGTCGACGACTGGCCCTTGCTAAATAATTTTCATTTCAGCATGAGTTGTGCTTTAAAAATTCAATTCTGCAACTACACTCATTGGGCGAACAGAGCGAGAAATCCGCCGTTAATTCCAATAGCGGGTACGCGAATGAATATCAGCTCTTAGGGGAATATTATGTTAAATTGTCTATTCACCGCTGAAGAACTAACCCCCCAATAACCCCTGCGCAAAATGCCCAGTAGCAAACGCCAGCCCCGCTGCGGCCGTACCCATGATCAAAGTCCGGAGTCCTGATCGCATTGCTGGTAAGCCATAGACGATACTTTTAAGCATTCCGATACCCAAGAAGACGACGCCTGCCAAACCAAGACTCGTCAGGAACTGAATCTGACTCTCCATACCCGGGATGGCATAAGGCAGTAAAGGTAAAGCACCAACCGACAAAAATGCGGCGAAGGTAGTCAACGCGGCTCGGCGTGGGCTGAGTCCGGCACCCGAGAGTCCGTACTCTTCTCGCAACATGGTTGCTACCCACACATCGGGATTACGACTGATAGCCTCCACTACTTGCTCCAGCAATTCGCCGTCGAATCCCTTCGCCTGAAACAGCTGGCGAATTTCCTCACGTTCACCTTCTGGCACAGCACGGATATGTTCACGTTCTGTGCGTTCAGCAAATTTGATCTGATTCAACTGCGCCTGGCCCGCTTCGTAATTACTTACCGCCATGCTGAAGCCGTCTGCAATCAGGTTTGCAAAGCCGAGTACCAACGCAACCTGTGGCGAGAAACCTGCGCCGAACGCACCCGATACAACCGCAAACGTTGTAACGCAGCCATCGATGCCGCCAAGCACAGCATCTGGTAGCGTCGAGGCCTTAACGGGACCAGCAAGCCGTGCACGAACGGCATTAGGCTGGTGCTCGCTGAGCAGTCTTTCATTTTCTGTGGATGGCATCTTTCAGCTTCCTGTTCAGGACGCGATTTGGTGCTTTGGGATTATAGGCTCAGTTCGACCTTGTCACTTTATCTGTCAATATACATCTTCAAGATAACGTCCCTGGCCTCTCAGAGTTTCAATATCGATGTGCAAGGGTTTGATAATGTCTTCTATAACCTGCCGCACAGCCGCCGCCATATCCCGGCCACCACAGACCAGTATCTGCGCACCGGTGTTAACCATCTGTCGCACGGCTAATTCATCCTGTTTGAGCTTATCCTGCACGTAGGCGCGCTCGTCTGTTCTTGAGAAGGCTGTGTTCAGCCCGCTCAGTCGATGATCCTCAAGATAGCGCCCAAGCTCAGGTTGGTAGAGAAAATCTGACCTGGCATCGCGACCGCCCCAGTACAGATACATAGGGTTGCAACTGGTATTGTTTCTGATGAAACCGGTTAACGGACCAATCCCGGCACCTGCACCGACAAGAATCACTGGTCGGTTACCGGTAGCTGGCCGAAAGCCTGGATTGGGGCGGATGAAGCCATCGATACAATCACCCGGCTTGAGGTCATGCAAATAACCGGAGCAAAGACCGCCGGCCTGCTTACGGACGCATATCTCAACAATTTCGTCATTTGCCGAGGACGCGAGCGAGTAGAACCGCGGGGGTTGACCGTGTGGGGGAATAACCCCCAAAAGGTCTCCCGCCTCGAACGGTGGCAGCGCTTTAAATCTTCTTGGAGAAGCCGTTAGCCATCCGCCCTGCTCCGCCGGTTTGAACCGGAAGATACTGGTGGGCGCCTGAACCGCAATCCCGTAATCCGCCCTTTCTACCAGTTCCAGTTTGACCGTTGCTGGCTGCAATGCACAGTAGTTCAAGAAAAGCGGAGTACCGATAACCTCACCAACCCGGTTTCCCCACTCACTGAATTGCGAGGCAGAACACCGATCAATCAGTTCAATGGCGTGCAAACGGCTGACGCCTTTACCGGCGAGCGCAGCATCCACCGACAAGGCAAACTGACAGAAGTTCGGAAACTGCCGGTCACCAAAACCCAGTACCGTGTATCGCAGGTTCTTCTCAGCCCGGAATTCTTTGAGCCTGGCCATAAACTGCCGGGCCGATGCGGGTGCATCACCATCACCGTATGTCGAAGTCAGCACGAACAGCCTGGAAGCCTGCGGATACTGCTTAGCCAGGGCATTCATCTCGCTGCAATGCACGCGGAAACCGGCCTTATTCAGGCTGCTATGGAGTTCCTGGGCAAATCCCCAGGTGGCATTACCTTCGGAGCCGACCAGAATAATTGTATCCGCCTGAGCGGCATCGGCGTTGTCAGGAAGCTGCCCTGAAGACCGGCGACGCTGCCACCAGATGGTTGCACCTGTTATCGAGAGAGCTGGCACAGTCAGTGCCGCAGCGCCAAGAATCAGGCCAAGCCACCATAGGCCTTCACCGGTGTGCAAACGTACAATCCAGTCCTGCAATACGCCGCTGTCAGAGCGCGGCTGGAACTGCAGCAACTCGCCCGTAGCCTGGTCCACGAATCCGGAGCCGCCGGCGGTTGACAGCGAATAGACGTCCTGCGGATCACCGGGATAGGGAAACACCAGTTCCCGGAGTTCGCCAAGATCGAAATTGCCTAGCGCTTTTAAGGTGCCCACAGGCGATGGTTGCCCGCCCGAGACCTCAGCCGGAAACCTTGGCCCGGTGTCAGGCGCTTCAGCCAGCAAACCAAAGCGCTGTGCGGACATATAGCTGCCGGTCAGCGCGGATAACAGTAGGCCGAGCACGGCAAACCGGGCCAATTCGGCATGGATTCGTTTCCCGCCAGAGCCGGAAAGCGGTCTTAATATATTCTTCCAACCCCCGGTACGCCGGGCTATCAAAAATATTCCCGAAAGACACAGAAGCACCGTCAAAACAGCCAATACGCCGGCCAGCGCTCTACCGGCATCATCCAGCATAAACGCACGATGCAGATCCTTGATCCAGCCAAAGAATGCGGAAGGTTCGTAGGGCGTGCCCTCACCTGTTACCGGATTCACCAGATCCGCACCGGCCTGGCCGTCACGGCTGTAATAGACAATGACCTTGCCAGAAGGCTCTCGCACGATCTGCTCAGTCCCGGGATAGTGAGCAACGACCCGGTCTGCCAGCTCGGCAATACTGACTTCACCGGAAGCCGGAATGACCGCTGACACTCTATCCAGCGTCGGAGCCAAAGCCAACACAGCTCCCGTGACCGAGAGAACGATCAGGAACACGCCTGCAAGCAAACCCGGTAAACTGTGGAACTTGCGCAACATAATAGCCGATGCTCCTGGTGAATTATTGAAGCTCGTAGGTCAGAGCGCGCACGTAACCACGTCCTGAAACCGGCTTTCCGGACCCTTCGGTGGTCAGGGGGGCTATCACATCGGCTCTGATATCGCGCATATCTTCAACAGCAGAGTCGACTCGAACCTCATAGCCGTTGTCGATCAGCGAATCATCGAGGTTCAGAGTCACTTTCAGCGTGCGGCCACTGGTAACACTGGCGCCAGTCAAGCCGTCATACTCTGCAGGATCAAGCCCACTGCCCCGGGCCCAGCCTCCCAGGTGTTTGTAGTATTTAGATTTCTTCCCGGAAACCCAAAGGGTACCCTGATACTCTCCGGCGGCATCGGTAAGATACAGCGCCAGATAGGCTCCATCGCCGCCGTAATTCTGTAGTTCCGTAGTGAAGGTCACGTCACGGGCCTGGGCGAATACCGGTAAAGCCAAGGCGGCGAAAAGGCTGCAAGTGAGAACAAACGTTTTCATAAATGGTCTCCAAAAACCTGATGAACGTTAAAGGAACAGGGCAAATTCGCTGAGTTACTCAACGGTAACCGTGGGACGCCCCTTGACGATGCCGTTGCGTGGCGCCTGACTTTTGGGATTGTCCTGTCCATTTTTCCTGTTGCCGCGGTCCCTCTCCTCATCGTCACTGTCTTCACGCTCCCATTTCATCATGGTCAATGAAGCGGGCGCGAAAGAGGCTTCTGCCCTGACCCCATCGGCATCGAGGCCCCGGACTTCATAACAACCGTCGTCAACCTTTATTCGGTGAACTGTCCAGCCTTCGGCTTCCAGCTTTTCACGCAGATTTTCACGGGGCTGCCAACTCGCCACCGGATCATCGCAGTCGTCATCGGCCACTGCGGTACCGCTCAGAAGTAACAAAGACAGGCTCAGAATAATGGGTTTGGTCTTCATGGTGTCTCTCCTGCTGGTTGTGTTAAATCCACTCTAAGGCGCTAACCTGACAACGACCTGAACAAACGAGGCCATTTCAGCGGAACTGAAAAGCTTCTTTATGGAAGCGAGTCAGGCGGAAGGGTGCTGCCCGCAAGCCGTTTCTAATGGCTTCCCCCAGCCCTGCCGGGCCGCAGAACCAGACCTCTGCGCCTGCTGCCGAGCGTCCGTTGGTAGACAACGTCTCGGCAGACAACCTCTGCCCCTTGCTGCTGTCATGAATCTCGAGGTGTATCCCGGGAAAGCCATCGCAAAGCGCCCGAAGTCGATCCACCATGGGATCCTGGCCGGCGTTGCGCGTGCAGTAATGCAGATCGGCTTCAGGCACGGTGGCGTCGGTGGCGCTGCTTAGAGCTTCGAGCCAGGCCAGAAACGGCGTGATCCCGATGCCACCGGCTATCCAGATCTGGTGGGATTTGCGGTTGCGGCGATCGAAGTTAAAACAGCCGTAAGGGCCTTCTATATTTACGGTTTGCCCCACGCTGATTTTTTGGCTCAGATTGCGGGTGAAGTCGCCGAGCGATTTAATGATGAACGTAACCGTGCCATTTTCCCTATCGGCACTGGCAATCGTGAACGGGTGCGCGCCCTCTAGTCGGTCGAAGGTCACAAAGGCGAATTGCCCCGCACGGTGACCGGGCCATGCCGGCCCCATGTGGCAGGTAACTTCGGTGACGTCCCGGTCTGGTGTTTTGATCGCGGTGACCATGCCGCGAACCTGGCGACGACGACCAACTCTGCCGGTCAGGGATAGCCCGCTGGCGATGCTGCCGCCAAAGAGCAAAATGGCCATCAGCACACCGATTGGCTGCTGCCACCATTGCAGCGGAGTAAGCCACGCCGCGTGGAAAGCGAGCAACAGATAAAGCACCGGCATGCCGCGATGCAAATAGCGCCAGTATTTGTAGGGGAACTTGCGCAACAAGGTGATCAGCAGCATGGCGAACAGCAGATAGATGGCGAACTCCCCTACCTCTTCCGCCGCATCGCGCATGGTGTCGATGAACCCGGAATAATCCTGATCGTGCAGCTTGCCGGCTTTTCCGAACACCGACTCTATTACATCGTCACCCATTTCAATCAGCCAATGGGCGGCGGCGAATACCACTGCCAGAATGCCCGCCCATTTGTGGGTGCGATAGATCTGATCCAACCCGCCCAGCGGTCTCTCCAACCAGGCTGGGCGCAGTGCCAACATCATGGCTAGTGACATCAGAGCAATGGATAACAGCCCACTGAGCAGCAGGCTCTGGTCATAGACTGCCCAGGGAGAACCGGCCCCAGGACCTGCAAAGAGGTTCCAGGCCCATAGGCCCAAAACCAACACAACGAAAGGAAAAATCATCCGCATCATCACATCTCCTGCGATCGGTACCTGGAATATTCCCCCGAAGGCTAGCGCCCAAACCTGACAGCCAGCTGAAGGTCGGTGAAGAGAGATCGAAGCGTTATTGACCATTCAGGCTGTTGTCAGGTTCGAGCTGTAGTATCTTGATTTCAGGGCTGGGTCAGAGGTGAACAATGCGGGTTCTTTTGGTGGAGGATACGGCGGGATTGGGCGAGGCGGTCCGGGATCAGATTGCGGACGACGGCCACGCCGTGGACTGGGTGCAAACTCTGCGCTTTGCTGAGGCGAGTATCAGGACCACAGCCTACGACCTGATTCTGCTGGACCTGATGCTGCCCGACGGCCATGGCTTCGGCTTTTTGCGAACGATCCGGGCTACCGGAATAACAACACCGGTGATCATTCTGACCGCCAGGGATCAGGTGTCTGACCGGATTGAAGGATTGAATGCCGGTGCTGACGACTACCTGGTCAAACCCTTTGATCTTTCGGAGTTGTCGGCCCGCGTGGCCGCGGTGGCTCGCCGATATCGCGGCAATCCAAGCCCGATCATACAAGTGGGCGAGCTGATGATTGATCTTGGCGATCACCGCATCAGTCGCAACGGCCTGCCGGTAGAACTTACGGCACGGGAGTGGGCATTGTTTGAGGGCTTTATCCAGCGACCCGGAATGCTGTTATCGCGATCGCAACTGGAGGATCGTCTATACGCTTTCGGGGCCGAAATCGAAAGTAACACCATCGAAGTTTATGTCAGCCGTCTGCGTAAAAAGCTGGGGCGGGACGCCATCGTAACCGTCAGGGGAATGGGCTATCGCCTGGAAACACATGGCCATTAGAACCAGTCTGCAAAAAACACTCGGTATCGGCCTGACGCTCGGCGTCACCCTCCTCTGGCTGCTGGGCGTGACCGCTTCGGGACTGGTGGCGCAGCACGAAATGAACGAGGTCTTCGACAGTGCCCTGGAAGAAACCGCCCAGCGAATACTGCCACTGGCGGTCACCGACATCCTGAACCGGGAGAACGGAGCGGGCAATCAAAAGGCCCCAGCCCTGAAAGACCATGACGAATATCTGACTTATCTGGTACGGGATGAACACGGAAATATTCTGCTCCAGTCCCACGATGCAGACCCTGGCGTGTTTAGTACAATCCCCGCGGAAGGGTTTTCAGACACTCTGACCCACCGGCTATATGGCGTATCTGCAGTCAGTAATACCATCTATCTTGAAGTGGCCGAACCCTTGGCGCACCGGCGTGAATCCGCCCTGGAGGCGGGTTTGGCCTTACTGATGCCTTTAATGGTTTTGATTCCGGTCAGCCTGGTGGGTGTCTGGTGGATTGTCCGGCTTTCCCTTCGCAAGGTGGTCGATTTTCAGCAAGACATTGAATCCCGCGGCGCGGGAGATCTGTCCCCTGTTGTAGAAAAGCACTTACCCCGTGAATTCGAACCAATCGCTATTGCCGTCAACCGACTGCTTGAGCGATTACACCGTGCACTTGAATCGGAACGGAGCTTTACCGCCAACAGTGCCCATGAACTGCGGACACCTCTCGCAACAGCACTCGCCAAAGTGCAGCGGCTGAAAACCAGAGTGCCCGATGATCATCTGAAGAACGATGTTGCGGAAATTGAAGAAGCGTTACGCAGTCTGTCTGTGCTGTCCGGAAAACTGCTCGAATTGGCAAAAGCAGAAGGCGGCGGTGCACTCTCACAAAGCCAGCAGGACCTTGCGCCCATCCTCGCGATGATAGCCCGGGATTTTGAGGACCATGCACCCGGGCGAATTGTTTTATCGCTGCCGGAGCGCGAAGCGAACTCCTTTCTTGATCCCGACGCCTTCGCCATCCTGGTGCGTAACCTGATCGAGAATGCCCTTAAGCATGGTTCCCGTAGCGAGCCGGTGAAGATCAACCTGAACGATAATGGGGTTTTAAGGGTCTGCAATGGCGGTGCAAGAGTGCCACCGGAACAGCTCGCTCTTTTAAGAAACCGGTTTGCACGCGCCAAAACGGACGCTGCAGGTTCTGGCCTGGGCCTCGCGATTGCCGATGCGATTGCTAAAGGTGCCGGCATGACCCTGCATCTCAGATCGCCGGCAACAGGACGGCAGGATGGTTTTGAAGCGGAGCTGAATCTGGCATGTATCTGACACTCACCGACATTGTGCTGCTGACGAGCATCATTCAATCGCTGGCTCTTGCCGTTTTTCTCCTACTTCCATCCAACAGTGGGCTCATATCTAACCGACTCCTGGTTGCCACTCTGGTGTTCTTCGCCGCCGGGCTGGGAGAGATCTTCCTCTATGGCAGCGGGCTTGCGCTCCAGTACCCAAACTTCGCCTACCTCGGAACACTCATCGGACTTCTACAAGCCGGCTCGCTCTATCTATATGCGCAATCGCTGATGTATCAGAATTTCCAGTTACGCGGGAAGCATCTCGTGCACACGTTGCTCTTCTGGGTGGTCGGCGCAATTTTTCTGATTGAATATTATTTACAGCCAAGCGAGACCAAAGTTCAGATTCTGCTTGAACGGGACCACCCGGGCGTACTTACCTCTCCCCTTCTTGCAGTCGCTATTCACGCGGTCTTTCTGGGCTACCTGTACGCGACTATTCGTGCGATTAACCGTTTCGGCCTTGGTATTCGACAGATTTTCTCGAGTATTGAAAACAAACAACTTGCGTGGTTACGGACGCTTCTGATCGGCTATGCAGTGGCTTGGACCGTGAGCATGATGTACTGCCTTACAGCGCATGTGTTTAGAAGCGTGCCTGGAACCGAGTGGGTGGCCGGCGCTGGCGCTGTAACGGGCTTCATTTTCATCAATTTTCTGATGATAAACTCTCTTCGCCAACCCGTTGTTTTCTCTGGATTGGCAGCAGACCAGGCCGCCTTGCTGGAAGAAGAGCCCACGCCGCAGTTTGATCAAACTTTAAAGGTCAGGCTCCAACAGTTAATGCACCAGGAAAAGCCCCACTTGCACCCCAACCTGACCCTGGAACAACTTTCACGGAAATTGGGCGCCCCTTCAAGAGAGGTTTCACGGGCCATTAACCAAGGCTTTGGCTGCAATTTCTTTGAGTTCGTCAGTCGCTATCGCATCGACGAGGCGAAATCGCGCCTGGCCGATGCAGCCAATCAGGCAAATATTCTGCAAACTATGTATGACTCTGGCTTCAACTCGAAGTCCGTATTCAACACTGCTTTCAAGAAAGAGACAGGATTTACCCCCAGTGAATATCGCCGACGAGCCCTGCAGGGCGATATCCGACCCTAGCCACGATCCTGAACCTGGCTACCCGGCGTTCGAGTACGCTCTCACCCGATACTGAAACCTCTATCCTTTTGAATTATATATTTTATTTCCAAACCGATGGAATCGGTTCGGTTTCGTACCTGAGAACGCTTCTTTGACCTCCCTTCCGTACTCTGATTGCCAAGCGCCACCAAACCCGGTGCTCGTGAAGCTCAACGCACTATGAGGAGGTCATGTATGAAAACCAAATTACGCAAAACCACTGTTCCCGCAGTGGCCGCAGCAATCTTCAGCCTGATGTTTGCCGGTAGCGCCCAAGCTCATTGTGATGCTCTGGACGGTCCCGTGATTACCGAAGCCCGTGCGGCACTGGAGTCAGGCAATGTTAAGCCCTTGCTCAAATGGGTGCCGGCAAAGGATGAGGCCGAAATCAAAAGGGTATTCGCCGATGTGCGCCAAGTCCGCGGGCAAAGCGAAACTGCGAAAAACATTGCCGATCAGCATCTGTTCTCGACGCTCGTTGAGGTTCATCGTGCCTCCGAAGGCGCACCCTTTACCGGCATCAAGCCTTCCGGACAGATTGATCCGGGTTTAATGGCGGCGGATGCGGCGTTGGAAAACGGGCAAATTGATCGCCTCGTGGCAAATATAACCCGCAAGATCGAGAACGGTATTCGTGAGCGTTATCATGAGGCTCAGCGTACAAGGGCCATGGCTGATCAAAGCGGCGATAAGGGGCGTGCCTTTGTCGCTGACTACGTCAATTACATTCACTATATAGAGGGCGTGCATGGCGCTGCTGGAGGGCAGGGGCACTAATTCCTATCTTCACGCAGACGCAAAGCAGGCTGACGGCCTGCTTTGCCGTTGTATTCATTTCCAGTTTCGCCTTCGGCTGAATTGGTACCATCATTCTATTAAGGCGCATCAAAAAACATAAATGAAGCCAACACCAATCTCCGCTTCATAATCATTCCGGGATATCGGGCAGCCATATTACTAACTGAGGGGCGTGCTGTGTTTTATCTAATTTCGGTATTTCCGCAATTAGAGAAAAAAATTCCAAGCGCCAGGTATGGAAGGCGTATCAGCGCGTTAAATCAAATCGAGGTGCGGCCGGTGTAGATGGCCAGACGATTCAGGACTTTGATCGAGACTTAAGTAAGAACCTCTATCTAATTTGGAATCGGATGTCGTCCGGCAGCTATTTCCCACCGTCCGTCAAAGCAGTTCCAATTCCGAAGAAAAGTGGAGGAGAAAGATTGCTCGGGGTACCCACGGTTAGCGATCGTATAGCGCAAACTGTGGTTACTATGACGCTGGAACCTATCCTGGAACCTGTCTTTCATGTGGACTCGTACGGGTATCGGCGCGGGAAATCCCCGCATGATGCGCTTGCGATCACGCGAAAGCGGTGCTGGGAAAGGGACTGGGTGCTGGAGTATGACATCCGTGGCTTGTTTGATCATATTGATCATGAGCTATTGCTCAAGGCCCTTGACCACCATTGCTCTGAATCCTGGGTGCTGCTGTATGTGAGGCGCTGGCTAACGGCACCGATGCAGACGAAAGATGGTAAGCAGGAACGACGGAACGTTGGCACACCACAAGGTGGCCCGTTATCGCCAGTTCTGGCAAACCTGTTTCTGCATTATGCATTGGATCGTTGGCTGACCGTTCGTCATCCGGATATCCCATTCTGCCGATATGCAGATGACGGAATACTGCGTTGTCGAAGTGAGCGTGAGGCTCAGTATCTGCATTCCCAGCTAGATATGCGTGAGGTGGACCCAATAGCTATTCACAGAGATGCCCAACAAACGAGTATACTGGCCTGTGTTTGTCCAGGCTGCTCGGATAAATCACCATCAGCTCCTTGCTAAGGCCAGGCTCACTCACGGGAATAGCCACCAGACTTCCATTTTGGACCTCCTCCCGTACAGAACTTTCAAGCACCAACGATGCGCCAAGTCCGACCTTAACCGCTTGCTTGACGGCTTCGGTGCTACCCAGCTGCATAGATACCGTCGGAAATGGCCCATGCTCACCGAAGTAGGTCGCCAAAAGCCGGCCAGTGCCGGTGCCGGGTTCGCCGCCGATCAGAGCCATGTTAGACAGCGTATCGCGGTCGATATCGGTTCGACGGACTAACGGGTGACCAGGCGGAACGATTAGAACAACGGGCTCGTTACGCCACGCCTGAGCATGGAATCCGGGTAGATCATGCCACCACTCCATAATCGCCACGTCCAGCTCACCGTCCGATAAATGCCGTGCAATAGTCGGATTGGAATCTATTACCACATCCACCTCGGGCCCTACGCCCAGCTCCTTGTAACGACGGATGTAGGGCTGGAGCATATAAATCCCAATATTGGAGCTCGCCCCAACGCGAAGTCGAGCCTCCATAATGGAAGATCTCGCCTGCTCCTCCAGCCGGAGCAGACTTCGGGCAAAAGGCAACAAGGTTAAGGCAGCCCGGGTTGGCTCACAGCCAGAGCGCCCCCTGTGGACCAATAAAACGCCAAGTTGGTTTTCGAGTTTTTGAAGGTGCTGGGACAGTGTGGGTTGTGCGATGTCCAACTGGCGGGCTGCGGCCTGAAACCCGTTGTGGTCCAGCACCGCCACGAAACTCTTCAGCCAGACAAGATTCAGCATGGGCCGCTCTCGCGGCCACTGGGATCATTGATCGCATCACCCGGCCGCTCACCCCGAAGCACTTGCAGAATGTTCCGAGCAGCGCGTTGCTCGATAGCCAGACGCACCTGGCTGACTGCCGATCCGATGTGAGCAGTAAACAGCGTGTTGGGGTGGGCCCTGAGCCCCTGGGCGATCTCCCTCGGACGATCTTCTCTCGCCCAATCTTCCATCTCAAACACATCAGCGGCGTACCCCCCCAACTGACCGGATTGAAGCGCTTGCAGAACACTACCCTCATCCACCACAGATCCACGGCAGGGATTGATAAGGAATGCGCCCGGTTTCATTCCTGTTAGCGTTTCGCGATTAATGGTGTGGAGAGTTTGCTCATTGAGCGCCAGTGCCAGGATCACAATATCTGACTGGGCCAGCAGCATCTTGAGGGGAGTATGGGACAAACCCAGTGCCTGCTCATGCTGCACGGGTAAACGTTCCGGCTGGGAATAGATTAAATCCGCTCCCCATCCGTTCAGGCGCTGCGCCACCGCTTGGCCGATGGCCCCCATACCCACAATACCAATCCGTGAGCCTTCGATCCCCTGCCCATAGAAGCGTGGTGTCCAGCCAGTAAATTCACCGGATCGAACGAAGTGGTCCGCCGCCTTGACTTGTCGGGTGAGACTGATCGTCAGCCCGACCGTTAGCTCTGCAGTAGGCACGGTTAGCAAATCCGGTACAAATGTCAGCCAAACCCCATGACGCGTGCAGGCATCCACATCAAAGTTGTCATAGCCTTTCAGGGCTGCACCAATCACCTTCAAGCGCGGACACCCCTGTAGGAACTCCACTCCAACTCGGTCTGGCATGAACGCCATCATCGCATCAGCGTCTGCAACGCGCGCAGCCACTTCCTCCTGGGGCAACGTGGCGCCGGATTGGTTGGTGACCAGCTCGCAATCTTGGGCAAGTTCATCCAGAACACTGTCATGGATCTTATGGGTTATCACAACCTTGGGTTTCATCGACGTTCCTTATTTGAATTTCTTACGAAGGCGGCCACTGAGACTGTCCACGACGGTGACCATCAACAAGATGACAATGAGAATGGCGCTGACTTCCTGATACTGCATGATTCTCAGCGAGCCCATCAATTCGAAGCCAATACCACCGGCACCCACCATGCCCATTACGGTCGAGGCACGGAAATTGTATTCCCAGCGATAAATGGACACGTCCGCGAATTGAGGAAGTACTTGTGGCAGCACGGCGTGATAGAGCACCTGCAAGCGAGTAGCGCCGGCAGCATCGGCCGCTTCCACTGGCGCCTCATCTACATGCTCAATCGCTTCGGCAAAAAACTTTCCAACCATGCCAATGGAGTGAAGACCGAGCGCCAGTACGCCAGGCAACGCCCCAAAACCAACAGCAGCCACGAAGATGATGCCCATGATCAGTTCCGGGACTGAACGCAAACCGTTTAAAAGGGTTCGAGTTACTTGGAACACCACCGGATGTGGAGAGGTGTTGCGCGCAGCCAGGAATGCCAGTGGCACAGACAAGGTTACTGCAATGGCAGTACCGGCAATGCTCATCGCAAGCGTGTCGATTAACGGCGACACCCAGCTGGCCACATTGGTGAAGTCAGGTGGAAGAGATTCGCCAATGAGTGTGCCTATGGCTGGCACGCCATTGGCAAGTGTATTGAAATTGAGCAGCCCTACGTACCAACTTGCGACAAAAATGATGAGCAGCACTAACAGCGACTGTCCGAGTTTTTTCCGCCAGCCTTTCGCGTGCTCATCCAGCACGGAGGCCGACGGGGCCGGCGACAGAGTCGCCGGTTCCGTCGTTGTATAGTTCATGGGGCACTCCTCACATTTTTGCGAAATCAAGATTGAGCAGGACACCCATAGCGCGGATGACATCGTAATCTTCGTCGGTAATTGCCGCGAATCCCTCAGCCTTCAGGTTGTCGAGAATCTCCGGGTCATCGATCTGCAGAAAGGCTTTCTGAATGTTGCTCTTCAGCTCAGGGGCCAGGTTCGAACGCATGGCCCAGGGGTATTGAGGAAAGTCACCGCTGTAGCCCAGCACTTTGACCTTGCTCCGATCAATCAAACCGCGGTCCATCACATGCTCGAAGATAACTTCGGACAACCCTCCGGCGTCGGCATTGCCATTGGCGACGTTAACCGCAACAGCGTCATGGCTACCGACGAAATGAGCCTCATAGTCCTTTCCGGCTTCGAGCTCTGCCTTCTCAAGGAGTACGGTCTTGGGGATCAGGTGGCTGGAAGTGGATGCGCGGTCACCGTAGGCCATTTTCTTGCCTTTGATATCCGCGAAGGAGCCAACGCCAGAGTCCGCATTGGCAATAATGATGGAGCGATAAGTCGGCTTCCCGTCTACCACCATGGCGGCAAAGGGTTCAATGTCACTCTTACTCTTGGCCATCACATAGGACAACGGACCAAAGTAAGCCAGGTCAATTCGGCCAAAACGCATGGCTTCGATCATGGAGGAGTAATCGGTGGTAACAATCAGTTCTACTTCCTTACCAAGAGTGGTTTCCAGGTAATCCTTCAAAGGTTGGTTTCGCTTGATCAGTTCTGACGCGTTCTCATCCGGCAGCAAGGCAACTTTCAAAAGATCAGGGTCTGTATCTGCGGCATGGGCTGACCAATGGATGCCGAGCATCATTATCAGAGCCAGCAAAGAGTGAATCATTGTCTTCATTGTGCTATCTCTCCAGTACGTCTGTCGTTATCGGGGTGGTCTTAGGTTTATGGATGGCTGGTTTGCCTTCCGCAGCTACCACGCTGGGTGAACGGTGGTAAATCTCGTCCAGGTGTTTCGATTTCAGGTTTTCAGGAGCATCGTCAAAAACGATATGAGCGTTCGAAAGGCCGATGATCCGGTCTGCAAAACGCTGGGCGTATTCCAATTGGTGCAAGGAAATAACCGCGGTGATTCCATCTTCCTGACAAATATCGCGCAGTAGGCCGAGTACCTTTTCAGAAGTGGCCGGATCCAGGCTGGCAACGGGCTCATCGGCAAGAATCATGGATGGTTGCTGCACCAATGCTCTGGCGATTCCAACCCGCTGCTGCTGGCCGCCGGACAACTGATCTACTCGGGAAAGCGCTTTGTCAGCCAGACCTACGCGGTCGAGGCATTGCAGAGCCAACTCCAGGTCCTGCCGGGGCAGGGGAAGCAGGCTTCGCCAAGTACCGTGATACGCAAGTCTGCCTGTCAGCACATTCTGTAACGCGGTGTATCGTTCGATCAGCTGGTGATGCTGGAACACCATGGCGGTGCGGCTGCGGTGCTGTCGCAGGATTCTACGGTTGGTCAGTTCACCAAACTCGCCAGACACAACCTTCCCGGTTGTGGGCTTAACCAGGTGATTCAGTGAACGAAGCAGAGTGGATTTACCCGCGCCTGAAAGTCCCAGTAGCACGGTGAATTCGCCCTTGTGAAAGTGAACGTTGGTGGGTTTGAGCGCGAGGACGTTTCCCGGGTAGGTTACGCCCATACTCTCGACTCGAAGCATCACATTGGTTGATTGAGTTGGCGCCACAGGATCACCTTTTGCAATAAATAAGCTCGCCGTATTGCGAGTTACAATTGAACGGTAAAGCTGAGAGATGACACTGTCGTGTCACTGACGTGACAGGTTGATGAAGTGCTTTTGGTTCGCAAGGATTTTCCGAAGGGCTCTGTGAAATACATGGAGCTCAGCCAAAGTGGAACGAGCCACCCAGGAGCTTAAGCAACAAAAATTGCGTTCCACCGTCAGTCGGCGAATCTCACGGTACAGTTCGTCCGTGCTGAGTTCATCGAATTGCTTACCGACTATACTCTTGCCTTCGAGGAGGTCGGACGCGCTCTCCAATAGGTCGCGCTTCCAGGTGCTGACTATGGTGGGGTGGATCTGGAAACGGGCAGCAATTCAAGGTGTGGCCTTAAGGGTGGGCAAGGACAGCCTTGCACTTACTAATTCGAAATAAAGTAAGCGAACATTACCCGGAGATATAAGCCAAATCCGGATGGCCAAAAAACGATTTCAATAGTCGTGGCAATTTTTGCAAACGTCGAACTGCGTCGCCGCGTGCAGGTTGGTTTGAATAAGGGCGAGGCTAAGAACGCGCTGGCTCGTGCCGTCTTCCTGAACCGGCTCGGTGAACTCCGCGATCGCAGTTACGAGAATCAACGCTACCGTGCAAGCGGACTCAATCTCGTCGTCAGCGCTATTATCCTTTGGAATACGGTTTATATGGAGCGGGCGGTTCAAGCACTGCGCGAAGACGGCCGGGATATCGACGAGACGCTTCTGCGGCATCTTTCTCCCTTGGGCTGGGAGCACATCAACCTGACCGGCGACTATATCTGGCAGCAGGACAAACAGGTCGAACAAGGAAAGTACCGATCGTTACGAACACTGCAGAGGTCTTAGCGTACGATTTTTTCCGTTTCGTGAGCTGACCCCATTCTGTCCCCCATCCCTTCAACCACGCGTAATCCTTCGTCGAGCCTTTGAATGTCTGCGAGATGACACTCCGTCGTATTCGCCCGATTAGCCAAACGCCACTGTTGCCAGTCCTCCTCCGCGCCAAAATAAGACGTTCAGCTAGTCATCGGAAAGTCCACTCCCTTTCCGACCGGGCGAGTGTGTTTTGGGAATAGAAAAGTGCTAAGATCTTCGGAACTGACAGAGTAATTGCATGTCAGAGCTCATGTCCTCAAAGCTTGGTGCTAAAGATCAGGATGTCCGCAAAGAACCGCCCAATCATCTCCCTATTGCTATCACTGCTTCTTGTGATCAGCGCGCCGGCGTTTGCTTTGTCAAAAGTAGCAGGCGGCCAGGCGGAGCCAGCGATGGCGGATTGCGGCACCATGATGATGGACCAGACTGAAGACACCGCTTACTCCTCAGACACAGAACCGGATTGTGTTTCCGCCCCGGAAATGGCCTGTCCAAGCGCCACTGGGCCGGTCAAATGCGGCGTCAACGTAAGCTTTGCCCTACTACCGGGGCATTCTATCGGTTTTACCGACACCGGTTCCCAAACGGTGTTGATCGGCCGAGCGGCCCTTTACCAGAATCCGTTCCTGGCCTCTATTACACCCCCTCCAGAACATCACTCCTGAGTTTTAACCCGGGTTTTTGCCCATCGCGGCAAGCTCTTTGAAGTTAATTCTTGCAACAAAGTCTCGTACTTCCGTTCATCCGTAACGAGGCTTTAACTGGAGTGAATCAAATGCGTAATTCAAATCTCAAGCTCACCGTAACCGCCGCCGTTCTGGCCGGCAGCGTCGCCCTTTTCTCTGCCCTTGCCCATGGCGAAGGCGCCGGCATGATGGCTGGTCATTCCGAACACAGCCGCATGATGTCCTCGCACGGTATGGAGGGTATGGGCGGCATGATGGGGATGATGAACATGATGTCAGATATGTCCCCGGAAGACCGTAAAGCCATGACCGAGGCTTGCATGAAGATGATGCAGGCTCATAGCGACGATGGCATGCCTGGTGGCATGAAAGACAAAGACACCGGCGCCAAATAACCATTTGGGCACCCTCATGAACTGAAGCTCTGGGCCGGGGATGCATGTGCACCCCCGAGCCCTGCACTGCCCATAAGCGATTACAAACGAGGATTTCCCATGAAGACCAAGAAACTCGCCCTGTATACGGGTATAGCCGCTATCGTTATCGGCGCTGGCGCCACCACATTGGCCCTCCAGGCCGACGAATCCGCCCAGCCGTCGGCTTCTCTAACCGAGAGTGAAGAGGCAGGCCAAACCATCACCATCTACAAGAGCCCCAATTGCGGTTGCTGCCAGGACTGGGCCGAGCACCTCGCGACCAATGGCTTTGACACCCGAATCGTTGAAACCGACAACCTTAATGAAATTAAACAGCAGCATGGCGTGCCACGCGATATGGCGTCCTGCCACACCGCACTGGTTGATGATCTGGTGATTGAGGGGCATGTGCCGGCCAATGACATCCTGGCCTACCTTGAGGATCCGCAATTCAACACGGCCGGCTTGTCTGTACCCGGAATGCCCCATGGCACCCCTGGCATGGAAACCGGCCGGAAGGACGATTACCAGGTCATTGCCTTTAACGCCAATGGCCAGCAACAGGTTTTCCGTGAGCACAAGGATTACTGAGGTCAGCCCTATGAGAGCAATGGTTTCCCGCCTGAATTCAGCAGTCTCCAGACTTTTTCTGTTCGCGTTCGTGGCTGTCATGCCGACCCTGGTTCAAGCCCAGTCTGTGAATGAGGGCCAAGCAGTGAGAGCGCTGACGACGGACTCATCTGGCGCTTTGCTGGTGCTTCGGCAGAGCGGTCTGTTTGCCCTGGATAGCCAGAACACTACCGAGATCCCCCTGCCACCGTCCGATTCCGGCGCCCAGCCCCGGTCCATGGCAAAGGGCGGAGACGAAAGCCTGTACCTGGCAGGGCCTGGCCTTGGCATCTGGCGCTATGACGAGGCCAGCAAGCGTTGGCAATCCCTCAATGACACCCTGCCGGACCTGGGTGTCACGGCGATTGCCGCCCACGCCACCCAACCGGATACGCTCTACGCCTATCTCGGTGACGGCGGCATGTTCCGATCCAGGGACGACGGTGCCGAATGGGTGAAGGTAGACAATGGCCCTCGGGAGCCGGTGCAGGCCTTCCTGCACTCCGATATGCCAGGCAGCATGGAAAGTGGCTGGCTGTTCGCCGGCACCACCCGCGGTGTGGCCCGATCCATGGACTGTTTCTGCTTCTGGGGCGATGCCGGCGAATTGCGAGGAACTGTTTCCGCCATTGATTACGGTCCTTGGGCCCCGGAAAACGTCTACGCCGTGATCGAGGGGGAACTTCACCGCAGTTCTGACGGTGGCGAAACCTGGGCTGGCCTTGAGATACCCCAAGCGGTGACCGCTCTGACGTTCTCGCCCACGGAAAGACTCGTGGTCGGCACTGAAAACGGAGAGTTGCTTTCGCAGAACGCCTCTGGCGAATGGGTTCCTGTTTATGAATAAGTGGTCTTTCCCGCTGGTCTTGCTCGTTGCCCCGGCCCTTGTGATGGCGGGGGGCGCGCCAACAGACAGTGGCAGCGTGCCGGCCGGAGTAACCGAGGGCCGCCAGATTTATGAGCAATACTGCGCCGCTTGCCACGGATGGCAGGGTGAAGGTGCGGCCGACTGGAACAAACCGGATGAGAAAGGCGAAATGCCGCCACCGCCTCACGATGAGACAGGCCACACCTGGCGCCACAGTGATGCCATGCTGTTCAGGATGATTGCCGAGGGATGGCGGCATCCCTTCAACAAAACAGACCGCCTGACCATGCCAGCATTTGAGGACACCCTCACCGACCAGGAAATTCAGTCGGTGATCAACTACCTGAAAACACTCTGGACCGAGGACCAGCGCCGCTATCAACCTAACGAAAGTCAGGAATAACGAACAACCCTCCCTCAAGTCTTTGGTAACTGGAAAATGGCATTGAAACAGCTTTTTAAGAAGTGGTCATGGTTATTCGGCCTCATCGGTTTCAGCATTGTGGTCACAGCAATCTTCGTGCTGCCACAGTACCTGAAGCCTGATCTGGATGCCGGTGTTACCTTTTACGCCACCGAGGGATGCGCACCTTTCAAAGGTCAGTGTATCGGGCGAAAGGGCGATCAAACCATCACAGTCGGCTTAGGTAATGAAGCCATCGAATCGATGACAGAGATTCCCATCCGTGTGTATCTCGGCAACGTGACAGCCGACTCCCTGATCGTGGATTTCGAAGGGCTTGAAATGTACATGGGCGTGGTCCGCACCCAGCTGTTACCGCATACCCAGGGTGTTTACCAGGGAACCATTACCCTGCCGGAATGCGGTACCGGCAAAATGCTATGGCGCGCACGGGCCATCATCGACAACGGCACGTCCAAGGAAGGCATCAAATTTGATTTCTGGGCGGTTTAACGAACTAACAAAACTTAGGGGGCTGAATGCCTGATCTTGCAACCTGGCGAATTGCCGCCGCGTTTGCCGGAGGTCTCGTGTCGTTTTTCTCACCCTGTACTTTACCCTTGGTTCCCGGCTACCTGTCGGTTGTTACCGGAGGCGCTCTGACTGAGGCTTCAAATCGGTTGAAGGCGTTCTGGCTGAGTCTTTGTTTCGTGATGGGGTTCAGTCTCGTATTCGTTGCCCTGGGAGCAAGCGCCAGTGTTCTTGGGCAATGGCTGATGGCTTATCGTGAAGAGGCCAACCTGGTGGCTGGCGTGCTCATCGTGTTAATGGGCCTGTTTATGTTGGGTTGGTGGAGCATGCCGGCGTTACAGCGGGACTGGCGCATTGGGCAGTCTCTTGAAGGCGGGCGCCCCACTGCCGCCTTCCTCCTGGGCATCGCGTTTGCCATCGGCTGGACACCCTGTATAGGCCCCATACTCGGGGCCATATTGGCGCTCAGCTCCACCCATGCCAATGCTGAGGCTGGCATGCTGTATCTGGCGGCGTATTCGTTCGGGTTAGCTCTCCCTTTTCTCGGAACTGCCCTGTTTATTGAACACTTTCGGCAACGAGTACGCTGGCTCAGTCGCTGGAGTAGACT
>NZ_JACDWW010000072.1:0-331 GCF_016464145.1 Marinobacter sp. bablab_jr008 | reverse complement strand
TGGGCCACAGGCGCAGGCCAGCGCTGGAGCTACAATGATTCTATGCCCCTGTTTCCCTTCCTTGGCACAGGTATCGCCCCTCTAGCGCAGTGGATTATCGTTCCAACAGTCTCGCTCTTTGGTTTGCGTTGGCTCTACAGAGGCTGGCTTGATCTCAGACGTCAGGGCGGTGATTACTCTCGGCAATAAATAATGGGCTTCGGCCATCATGCAAACGGCCCTACAAACACTTGCGCAAATACACCCAAAAGGAGTGTGACAGTCAGCGCTATTATCAGTACGGCTTTCAACCAGATATCAGTTCTAGCCACCACGACATTCCCTTGCCTGT
>NZ_JACDWW010000071.1:0-3203 GCF_016464145.1 Marinobacter sp. bablab_jr008 | reverse complement strand
CCAGGCGGCGGGCCGTCCGTCGCGTTACTGGCGGGATATGGATGACAAAACCTTCAAGCAGAAAGTGGACGACATGTTTACCGATGTCTCCATCATCGATACCACACGCAGGCCAGACCTGATGGCGGAAAAGCTGAGTTACGCGTCCTGACAGAATAGGGACTCATTCAGGCAGTATCAGAATGACTTGAATAATATGTGCTACATACAGCGCGCTGATTGAACCTGTCCAAAACGTACCTGGTTAATGGATTGACCAACATGCATTCGACGTATACCGAGCTTCCCGTTGTTAGACATGACGTGTACCGGAAAGACCGGGCATTAATGTACCAAACGGCTGGACTGCTGTTCGCTACGATCTGCGGTCTCGCCTACTGGTTTTACCTGGATACCTCATCAGTCGTACCGGCAATCATCTTTATTATCTTCACGAGTTTTGTTTTTTGGGGGTATCTGCGGCTGGATTTCGGAAACATCAATCACATGGTTGAAGTGACTCCTCAATTCTTGCGAGTCGATGACTGCCCGTTAAAGGAAATCGCCTGGCGGGATATTGCTCAACTTAAACTGGAAAAGCGTTCCAGTTCGCAGGGCGCCCGATCTGCGCTACTGATTATCTATTTGAAGGACGGACACAATTACCGTCTCCCGAAGCCTGGCAGATTCATATCGAAACAGCGCAGGGATGGTGGCATTGTTGCCACCAACCTTTACAACTACGAGGGCGACTACAACGAGATTTTTGAGCAACTTTGCGTGGCGAAAGAGGGCGGGCAATTTGTTCGGTGGCCATCGGATCAGACAGGACCAATTGGTCAGGTAGATCCGTCAATCGATACGTGTTCAGCCTAGGTAAACAAGCAGGCTTGATATTGTGAATTGCGGAGCGTATTCAACAAACGATTCGGATCAATATTTTGGACCTGCAGCCTATCGTCCGCAGTCGATTCCTGACCGGCCCGTTCAGCAACAGGATTCGAATCACTCGACGATGGGTCGCTCGGCTGGCTTTCGACTGCCCTGCGGAACGACTCAGGAGGTGATGCCGTTAAACCTCTTTACCGGTTTAAGGATCTTTAGTTTTGAATGAATGCTACGCGCCAGCCGCTTATCGGTCAGATGCCATTCCAAATCTGCCGGGAGGTGGTCACCGAGGATTGGATAAAGCCTTTGAACGCCTTAGTTGGGGACATTCCCGGATGCAGATTGTGCCCAATACGATGGAGGCACAGCTTGCGTATGCAGCCTTATTCAAGCAAAACAAGGATGCTGAGGATGGGTTCCCGTGGGGAGAAGAGGTTTTTAGTGTTAGTAAAGGATTTTTAAGCGGATTGCAGGGCCTCCTTTACATTATTTATATGTGTTCCGTTGTGTTTTTTTTTATTCAGCTCGGGATAACTGTGATTTTGCTTTTAATATGGATATCTGAAGGTCCGAGTCTTGAAGGACTGATTTTTTTTTATAACGCGCAAAAGTATTTTTATCTAATTGTAGGCGTAGGGTATTTCGGTGGTAAATATGGCCGTCTTCTGCTCGCTTACCTGACCCAAAAGCGTCAACGCGCTAATCCTACCGGCCTGTATCGTCGGGAAGGCTTGGTTCGCATCAAAAATCGGCGATCTGTCTTTGAGGCCCGTTTCATCGAATTCGATGCTTACCTGGTGCATATCCCCTCGGGCCGGGGTGGACGTTATTACAACCTGCTGCTACAGCACCGATACAGCGATCATAAGCTTTGGATGGAGGGTCTTTTGACGGATGCCATGAATCCCAAGGAAGTGTATGCTTATTGGGATATGATTCAGCAGTTTATGGATGTTACCAAGCCGCTGCCAGACTTGCCCATCTTCGAGCCTTTTCGTCACAGGGATCCGATAACCGCTGCTCACGATTGCCGTATTGAGCGAGACCCCTTCAAATGGCGTAAAATGACACCTGAATTTTGGCGAAAAAATCTGCACGGAAGGTATACGCGCCAACTGCAAGAAACAAACTTCACCCAAAGCTGTATTCTGGATGCTCACATAAAGGGTCGAGGGCGCCCAGCTCCGGATAATCCGGAAGGTGTTATGCTGGCGTAGGTTTCAGCAGCTAAGGTACGTCACTATAAATTTATCTTTCATGATTAGGAATCCTGCCGAAGGTAGGAGTTAGAAGCTGGATGCAGTGTGAGTAGCAAACTCAAATCCACAGGTTCCACCTGGCCAAGTTATTACGGCTCCTATGCTTATTGCTCTGACGCGATTCCCGAGCAAAGCAATCAAACTCAGGAATTGAACCGAACCGGATTAGATCGCTCAGCCAGCTTACGTTTGCCGTGGGGTAATACCCGAGAAGTAATGCCACCCACCTTCATGTCAAGAAACCCGCCCAAGAAGTTGCGGCGACTGGAGAAAAAAGAGGATCTGGCAGAGAAGTACGGACTTCACGTTGAGAGTAATCATGAATGCTTCCGGCATGCACCATTGGCTCTCCAGGCTCGATTAGTGAGTATAATTAGTGTTACAGGTGCGTTATGGGCCTATATTGTTTCTCCATTCGCTTTTTTTATGTTGGTCTTAATAACCTTGTTTGGTGAACGTGAAAGGAACTGGTTAGATTACTCTTTGGATCAAGCGCTGCCCTATTTGATTTTCCTTGGAGGCGGCTGGATTCTCATTTTGATGGCCAAACTGGCGTTACGCCTCTTCCCGAAATGGCTTTTACGGAATGGCCGAGGCCCTGAATGGGAATTCAACCGTCGCACCGGCATGATCAAGGTTTGGCAATACCCGAAAAAGCTTCCTTTTCTCCCCAGAAAGCCTCCGGTAGTGGTTGAAAAGCCCTTCTACGAATTCGATGCCTGGTGCTGTGCGAGGGTGGACCGTTTCGGTAGTTTGTTTGATCTGGTGCTCTCTCACCGATACAGCAAGCTGGACGTTACCGTTGGCGATCTTCTCGGCGCCCATGGCAGTCCAACCATGTGTTACGCCTACTGGGATTTCATCCAGAACTACATGGACATTACCAGGCCGCTGCCGGAACTGCCCATGCTGGAGCAGTATCGACACCTCGACCCGACCACCGCAAAGCACGACCAGGCGGCGGGCCGTCCGTCGCGTTACTGGCGGGATATGGATGACAAAACCTTCAAGCAGAAAGTGGACGACATGTTTACCGATGTCTCCATCATCGATACCACACGCAGGCCAGACCTGATG